>JANOSQ010000352.1:0-3754 GCA_031415915.1 Fimbriiglobus sp.
CCGATGAAGACCGAGAAGGACTGCGATGAATCTCTTCCGCTCGCGGGAATTGGATCGATTCGTGGCGGAGTGCGACCGGTTGGGCGGGCTCGGCGCGCCGCAGGCGCAATCCTTTCTGGCCGATTTCCGTGTGCACTTCGATACCGAGGTCGATCGAACTCTGGATCCGTTTTCGGACGGATACTTCGAACAGCAGGTCGCACTGTACCGCGAAATCGCGGGTCGCGATCTAGATCAAGACTCGGGGGAGATGATGCCCGTCGATGTGGACGGGCACGTCGCCGCGATCAACCCGTACAACTCGCGCGATACCCGGTTCCTCGCGAAGCACAACAGGGCCATTCTCACCTGCCTGATGCTCGCCGACTTGCCGCCGGGGGCCGACGTGCTCGACGCCGGGAGCGGTTGGGGCCTGAGTTCGGAGGCGATCGCGCGGTGCGGGGCGTCCGTCACCGCGGTCGATATCAACCCGCTGTTCGTCGAACTCGTCCGGCGCCGAGCGGAGCGACTGGGGTTGCCGATCGAAGCCGTGCGCTCCGGTTTCGACACGTTCGACTCGGAGCGCTGCTTCGATCTGCTGATGTTTTACGAGTGCTTGCACCACAGCGTGAAACCGTGGGAGACGTTGGCCCACTTGGGCAGGTTCCTCAAGCCGGACGGGAAAATCATCTTCGCGGGCGAACCGGTGAACGAGAACTGGTGGAAACACTGGGGCCTGCGCCTCGATGCGGCTTCCGTCTACTGCCTGCGCAAGTTCGGATGGTGGGAGAGCGGTTGGTCGGCCGAGTTCATCGCCCGGTGCTTCGATCGCGCCGGTTTCGCCTTGACCATCCACCGGGACATCGGCCTCGACAACGGGATGATCGGCACCGCCGTCCGCGCCGGCGCGGCGCCGCGGTTCGACCTCGCCGTCCTCGCGCCACTGCAACGGGAAGCGAACCGCTACGCGGTGGAATTGGACGAAGCCCGGCGCACCATTGCCGCCATGCTGTCGTCCCGCTCATGGCGAATCACGTCCCCGATGCGAAGCTTGTTCCGCGTCCTCGGGATCGCCCGGACATGACCTTTCCGAATATTCTATCTCTCGGCGTCGCACCGATTTCCGATGCCCCGGTTCCGCTCCGCGCCCCCGGCCCTTCCCGCCGAAGATAGGATGTGAGGAACCCCCTTCGTCCGACAGGATGGTCGCCGTGAGTGCCGGTGCGCTCGAAACCCCGATCCCCGAACTCGAACCCGCCCGCGGGCCGTTCGCATTCGTCGGCGATCGCTTCGAGGCCCTCGGCGATTGGTCGGTCTTCTCGTTGCGGGCCATCGCGGGAATCGGGTCGCAGCACCTCAAAGCTCGGGAACTGTTGCGGGTCTGCGTCGAAGTCGGCAGCGGGAGCGTCGGCGTCGTCGCCGTCACCGGGTTGTTCATCGGCATGGTGCTCGCCGTGCAAACGTACTCGCAGTTCCACCTCATCGGGTTGGATACTTCGCTCGGGGCCGTGATTCACATGTCGGTGGTGCGCGAACTCGGGCCGGTGCTCGCGGCGGTGATGCTCTCCGGCCGCGTCGGCACGGCGATGGCCGCGCAACTCGGGACGATGCGGGTCACCGAGCAGATCGACGCCATCGCCTGCCTCGGGGTCGATCCGGTGAAGTATTTGGTCGCCCCGCGGTTCCTCGGCTGCGTGCTGATGATCCCGCTCCTCACGGTGCTCGCCGACGCGATGGGCGTCGTCGGCAGCAGCGGCATCTGCCTGTACGTGTTCGGCATCGACGAGTTCCACTACTGGCAGCACACGCGGAACTTCGTGAAGCGCTACGACCTGCTGATGGGCTTGGCGAAGTCGCTCGTCTTCGGCGGCGTGCTCAGCCTCATCTGCTGCCACCGCGGCTTCCATTGCAAGCCCGGGGCCGAGGGGGTCGGCAAAGCGGCGACCGAGGGATTCGTGCTGTCGTTCGTGGCGATCATGTTCCTCGACTTCGTGCTGGCCATGCTCACGACGACCCTGGCCAACCTCATTTGGCCCGCCGTCGGCGCCAAGGTCGCTTGAGGAACCACCGATGCCCGAACCCATTATCCAGCTCGTCGGCGTGTCCGTCCGCTTCGGCCGGCAGCAGGTGCTGAGCGACATCCACCTCGACGTCTTCGCGCACGAGACGCTGGCGCTGATCGGCGAGAGCGGCTGCGGGAAATCGGTGACGCTGAAACTGATCGTCGGATTGTTGCAACCGACCACCGGGGAAGTCTTCTTCGAGGGGAAACCCCTCCGCGCGATGCGGGAGCGCGAGATCGTCGCCATGCGGCAACGCGTCGGTTTCCTCTTCCAAGGATCGGCGCTGTTCGACAGCCTCACGGTCTTCGACAACGTCGCCTTCGGGCTGCGGGCCAAGGGGATGAAACGCCACGAGGATCTCGAACCGCGCGTGCGGAGCAGCTTGCAAGACGTGGGATTGACCGTCGCCGCGGAGGCGAAGATGCCGGCGGAACTCTCCGGCGGGATGCGCAAGCGCGTGGGCTTGGCCCGGGCGCTCGCCCTCGAACCGGACGTGATGCTTTACGACGAACCGACCACCGGGTTGGACCCGATCATGACCGACGTCATCAACGAGTTGATCCTGCAAACGCGGGCCAAGCGACCGCTGACGAGCGTGGTGGTGACGCACGAAATGCGGACGGTGCAGAAGGTGGCCGACCGCGTCGTGATGCTCTTCCCGCAGACGCGGTTGGCCCCGGGCGAAAAGCAAGTGATCTACGACGGCCCCGCGAGCGGCTTGAGCACGTGCGAAGATGCCCGCGTCCGACAGTTCGTGCTCGGGGAAGCGCGCGATCGGTTGACCGATGAAAGACTTCTTTCGGAGCCGGAAGCGTAAGCGACGGTCTGTCCCCCTCAGGAGTTCCATCATGGCCGAGAAAGCGTTGCGGCGGCGGTTGGGGCTTTTCGTCGCCGCGACACTCGCGGTGCTCACGACGCTGGTCGTGCTCTTCGGCGGCGCGCCGGAAGTCTTCAACGCGCGCACGAAGTACACGGTGCTGTACCCCGAGGCGCCTGGCGTCGCCAGCGGAACGCCCGTGCGGAAGTCGGGTGTACGCATCGGCCAAGTCACGGGCATCGACATCGACGAATCGAACGGGCAGGTGCGGGTGAATATCGAAGTCGAGAACAAGTACCGCCCCCGGTTGAGCGAGGAACCGGCCATCTCGCGCGGTTTGCTCTCGGGTGACACCACGCTCGATTTCATCCCGAAGACGGACACGAAAGGCCAGCCGATGCCGCGGGCCGAGGCGATTCCGCCGGACTCCGAGATCGTCGGCATCGCCCCCCTCAACACGCAGCGATTGCTGAATCAGGCCCAAGGGGCGATTCCGAACGCCCAGGATGCGCTCATCAAGTTCAGCGCCACGATGTCGCGCTTCGACGCCGTCGGCCCGAAGGCGGAGAAAGCCCTCGACGAAATCGCCGCGTTCGCCCGCTTGGCTCGCGAACTCGTCCCCGAACTGCGCGAGACGAACAAGCGCGTCCAGGACTTCATCGGCGGCGACGGCCCGCCCGAACCGAAGAACGTGGACATCGCGCTCCGCAAAGCCGACGAGCCCGAACCGGCCAATTTGAAGACGCTCGTGCGGGAAGTGCAAGAGTTCGTGAAGACTTACAAGCCCCTCGGCGAAGACCTGCGCGGTCTGCTGAAAGTCGTCGAGCCCGAACTGACAGCATCGTTGAAGTCGCTGAAAACGCTCACCGAGCGGGCCGGGTTGTTCTTGACCGAC
>JANOSQ010000353.1:0-2996 GCA_031415915.1 Fimbriiglobus sp.
CGTAATGGAAAACGTCGTGAGCAGTACCCGCGCGTCGGGGTGCTGCCGCGCGAGAAATACCGCCCGATGCAATGCGACCACCGTCTTACCGGTACCGGCAGAACCGGCAACGCGAGCGGGGCCGGCCAACGTACGCTCGACGAGATCCCGCTGCGTGGGATGGAGGAAGACCGACCACTTCTCCCACGGAAACGCCAGCGCCTGCTCGAGGTCGGCAGCGTTGGCCATGACCCGGAAGCGTCGCTGTGCATCGGGATGGGCGAACGGATCGGCCGCGGCTGCTTTCCGTACCGCTGGCACGCCGCCGGTGGCCAGTTCCAGCAGCGCTTCCGCGGCCTCACTCGGCAGATGCAGCGCAAGCTCGAAAATCGAATCGTCCGTAGCCGCTTGAGCGTCGGCCAGCCACTCCTCCGGCACGCCATACGCCAGCAACTGCTCGGCGGCGATGTGCGGAAACAATGGCTTGGCTGGTCGGGCGACTGGGTACGTCAATTCGTTCGCGACGTAGCGTTGCACCGCGATCTCGACGACGAACTCGCGCACCTCTACCAGCTGCGCCGCGCCGGTGCTCGGATGCGTTTCCAGCTTGCGCCGCTCCGCCCACGCGTATGCCTTGTCGTGGTGGTCCACATAGCAGAGTAGTATCGAGTCTGCCGTCTTGTGGACGATGAGGCGCAGGTCGACGTTCACGCGGACCGACCAAAAGTTCTTGTCGCGCGCGCGGTCGAGCTTGTGGAACGACAGGCCCGGCGTTGCTGCGCGCATTTGCAGGTCGAACGCGGTGGTTTTAACGGCCTTCTGCTCGTCACCGGTGAGGCGCGCGAGGGAAGCGGTGAAGGTGTCGGCGATGCGGAAGTTCATTTACTGGTCGCCGCCGATTTCGATTCCGATCTTGTTCGCAATTGCGCTGTAGAGGTCAACCGAGGTCGCAGGCGTTCGAATGGACACGATTAGCGAATATGGCGCGCCGCTGTCCCAACGCTTGAGTCCTTGGCGAGTCTTCCACCAACCAACAGCCGGAAAGACGGCCAGCACGCCACGCGTTGCGAGGTCGGCAGCCGTCCCATTCCATACGTCCGAGTGGATCGAACCTCGATGCCTCGCGTTCGGGCCTAGCAGCCAACCTGACTCCTCCGCGACCGATCCGTGTGACGCGTCCTCGTCGTCCTCGACTGCCTTGTTGATCCGAGACCGAAAGTCGGCTGTCGTTTCCGTAGGGCGTCTCACATCGAACCGAAGTCCGTGCGACTGATACCGGTATCGTGATCGTTGATCGCGCGCTGAGGGATTGGGCTCGATAAAGTACGAAAGTGTGACTCGCATCTCTACTTCCAACTCTCCCAACGAAAGCAGTTCATCCGCAGGCCACGGTATCTCATGAAGGTGCATCTCCTTCGCCCGAACCGCCGAATTGGCCGGCCTCTCGAACGGCGTAATGACATCCTCCACGATCAGCGAAAGCGAGTTTGACACGCTCTCCAATGCGCGAACGCTATTCGGAGCGCCAAAGCCACAATGCCGAACTAGACTCACAAAGTCGGACTTTCTCCACGATCGTCCTCTCGGCAGATGCACACGCTTCATCTCTTCAGTCCACTCGGCGGAATGGACGATAAGGCCACGAATTGTTTCGGGGCGTAGCCTTGGGTACTCCGCTGCAATTTCAGCGGCCATGCGGGCGGCCAGAGACGTCGCTGCGCTGGTTGCGTTTGCGTACGTAAACGCTCGACGAGTCGGGTCGTGATTCGTGGTTAACAGCGAAAGGCTTACCAGCGAGAGTGCGCCGACTCCATCATTGGCGACGTTCCCGCCCTCGAACACAACGTCAGGCTTCAGCGGCCATGCCGGTGCCCAAGTCAATGATGTCGTGGTGTGCGGGCTAAGCGCGCCACTTGAAGCAAGTGGCACGTAGCGGTCAGCACCTTGCTCGGTGATCCGGGTCAGCTCAGTATATGCGCCAACCGTCAGCGCGTTCCATGCTTGCCCGGGATCATGAATGGGGTCGGTCGAGTTCGCGACGGGATATGCCCCGGGATCTGCAGAATTACCTGCTGCGATCACGATCAGTCGCGTCAGCTCGTTCTCCGTGTCGGTTCCCGCAGCCAACCCGTCGACCGCAGCCGACCACGCCGAGGGCCGTCCACGATCGCGTCCGTCAAGCGCCGTCACCGCAAGGCTGAACACCCGTAAGCGTTCGGGCTTTGAAATTTCAGGGCGTGAAACGGCTTGTACCGTCAGATAGCCGAAGTGGCGCGAGTCACCACTATTGGTCGCACTCCGAGGGAGCAGCTTCACCGACTCGAGCCGGTGCCGGACCATGACCGGGTCGCTCCCGTCCAGAACCGGCGTCAGGTCGCCAAGCAGCGCGAGCCCCGCCATGCTCGTGCCGTGGCCATGGTCGTCGGTTACTCCCCAGCCGGGTTCGACGGTGTGCAAATCGGCTGATTCCAGCGCGGGTGAAAGCAGTCGGTGGCCACGATTCACTCCGGTATCCAAAATGCACACGTACGGCACGTTCTCGCCTTGAGCGAACTGCGTTCGGTTCAACAGCTCTGCCAGCCACTCTGACTGCTCCTCAGCATCAAGGGAGTCGAAGGAGTCGGCGGTCTCCTTTGCGAGCCGAAGCTCTGCGATCGTGTTGAGTAGTGACATGTCAAGCTGAAGCTCACGCGGAGACGCCAACGCGAGAATCACCGTACGCTCAGGGAAGCGCAACTCACCCTTGGCAACGCGGATTCCAACCGCCTCGGATTTTCGCACGAACTCGGACAGCACCGCGGTCCGGTCGCGTCGGACTGGAAGCCAGATTTCCCACCAAACTCTCGTATCCGCGCTCGCAGGAAACGCCTCCGAGTCAGTCCACATCGAGAGGACGGTCGCGGCACGAATTTCACGAATGGTGTCGATCAGCTTCTGGTTGTCGATCGGTTGCCCGCGCTTGTCCTTGCGCTCTTCGGCATACGCCTCGATCAGCTTTTCGAATCGTTCAAGTTTCC
>JANOSQ010000354.1:0-1613 GCA_031415915.1 Fimbriiglobus sp.
AGGCCGAAGTCGAGGATCTTGATGCGATCCCCTGCCGTGATGAAGAGGTTATCGGGCTTCAGGTCGCGATGGACGATGCCCTTGTCGTGCGCGGCGGCCAGGCCGTGCGCGATCTGCACGGCGTAGTCGACGGCCTTGCGAGGAGCCAGGGCGCCGGTCGTCAGACGTTGTCGCAGGGTCTCGCCTTCGAGCAGCTCCATCGCCGCATAGGCAATCCCGTCGTGGTTCCCAAAGTCGAAGATGTTGAGGATGTTGGGGTGCGAGAGCTGTGCCACGCTCTGCGCTTCGCGCTCGAAGCGGGCGAGCGACGAGGGGTCATCCGCGAGCGCGCTGGATAGCACCTTGATGGCGACATCACGATTCAGCTTGGCGTCGCGCGCGCGATAGACCTCGCCCATCCCGCCGGCGCCCAAGGCGGAGACGATCTCGTACGGCCCGAGGCGTGCGCCGGCAGTGAGGCTCATTGTTTCGCCGTCGGCAGGAGGCGTTTCAGCTCCTCCGCCCAGTTCAGCACGATGTTCATCTCGATCACCGGCTTCTCGCCGTCAACCGTCTCGAGCATCAGGAAGCGTTGGCCGTCCGGGCTCACACCAGACATGCCCGTGGGAATGGTCGGCCCGCTGAATTGCTTTTCAAACAGGACTCGGGCCGTATCGGCCTTGAACTCCGGAGCCGTCGTGACGTTCACAGCCATCATCTTCGCGGCGTTGCGAAAGTAGAGTTCTTTGCCGTCGCGCGACCACAGTGGCTCCATGCCGCCATCGGTCGAGATCTGCCATTTGCCTCCGCCGCCCGCAAACCGCTGCACGTACACCTCCCAACGGCCCGACTCGTTCGAGATGTACGCGACCCAACGGCCGTCGTGCGAGACTCTCGCCTGCTGGACGGTCGACCGTACCTGCAGGATGGGCCGCGCCTTGCTGACGTCGGCGACGGGCGTGACCCACACCTCGGTGCCGCCACCAAGGATTCCCCGGATCGACACCAACTCCTTGCCGTCGGCGGACCAACCTGACGGCAAACCACCGCTCGCAACGTGCGTCAACTGCTCTTCGTTGCCGCCGCCGTTCGCCAGCTTCTGAAACACGTTTGGCTGTCCGATGCGGCGTTGATAGGTAACGCGCGTGCCGTCCGGGGTCCAAAACGGGAAGCTGTTGTTCAACTCAAACGTGAGCCGCGTCAAGCTCCTACTCTCGATATCGTAGGTCGCAATATCGTTTCTGGTACCGGTGGGGAGCTGCAGCGCAATCTGTCGGCCGTCCGGGGAGAGGCTGAACTGATTGTAACTGCGCGTGGGAGCTCCCAGTGGTTCAGCCTGTCCCGTACGGTCCACCCACACGAACCGCTGTGTGGGTTGCACGAGGCCGCCCCTGGCATAGACGAGCGTGCCCGACGAGGACACGCCGTAAACTCCCGCGCCACTTTCCCCGTACCTGAGATCTTCGATCACCGTTACAGGAACGCCGGCGGTCTCCACGCGGCGCGGGTCGAAGGCTACGGCCATCAGGCTTCCCGCGTTCCTGTAGACCAGATGCCCGGTCGAGAGGAAGCGGGCGTCGGCGCCGCCCTCGATGAGCACCCGGCGCTCACCGCTCTTTAACAGCTCCGCCACG
>JANOSQ010000355.1:0-3870 GCA_031415915.1 Fimbriiglobus sp.
CACTGACGTGCCGGGGCCGGCTATTACTTACAACGGTCAAACGTCATGCCGACCCGAGGACAACGCGACTCTACGACCGCAGAAAACGCAAAGTCACCAGAAATGTAGTTGAAAGGATTTCGGGTAGTGATGCAGTAGAATGTGGGCGTGGGATTGAAACTGTGGCTCTTCCCGGATTCCTGTGGGTGAAATCGCACCCGTTACCCACCTGAACCCACTGTTTTTCTGCCCTTCGTATCACGCCGAGACGCTTCGCCGGCTGAAGGATGCGGCCCGCCTCGGTGCCGGAGGGCATTTCGAAGGCCCGTTTTTCACCCGAGACGAACTCTACGGTCGATTGAGGTTTGTTGGCTGGGTGAATTCGAACCGAATCGCCGAAATGACCCGACACTGGAAATGCTTGAATTGGGCACAAATTCATGCCGAAGCCGAGGCTCGCAACATCGTCGCGCGAAGTCGGCGCATCTTTACCGCACGATCTCGGACGCTGGCAACGCATCCTTGACGCCGATCCCTTCCCCATCGAAAGACCTATGGCTCCACTTCCTAGAGCGCATCCTGAAATGTTGCGATCCGATCCGGAATTCTTTCCCCGACAGCTGGAGGCCGTCGAAGCTCCGATCGGCCCGATCCTTGTACTGGCCGGTCCCGGCGCGGGCAAAACCCGCTGTCTCACAGGTCGAATCGGCCACCTGATCGCCCGGCACGGAGTCGACCCCGGCCGGATCTGCGCGATCACGTTCACGAATAAGGCCGCGCAGGAGATCGTGACGCGCCTGAGGGCCCGGTACGGCACTCTGGTGGAGGAACTCACCCTCGGGACAATCCATTCCCTCTGCATGAAAATCCTGCGACCGAACGCGCGGCACGTCGGATTGGTGGCCGGCTTCGGGGTCGCGGACGACGACGCCCGCAACCTCATCCTTAAACGGCTGGGGGCGATGCGGAAGCGGTGGAGCGGCCTGCTCGCATCCTTCAGCAAGCGCAGGTTCGGCCTCGTCACACTGACAGACGGCGACGAAAGGCTCTACCGGCGCTATGCGGAGGAATTGAGGGCGGGCCGGCTGATCGACTTCGACGAGATCCTCATCCTCACGAGGAAGTTGCTCGATGGGACCGGCCCGATCGCCGAAGGCATCCGCTCCCGCTGGGACCACGTCCTCGTGGACGAATGCCAAGACCTCAACTCGACGCAATACGAAATCATCTCAGGCCTCGCGGCCGGGCACCGGAGCCTCTTCTTCGTGGGCGACGACGAGCAGTCGATTTTCTCGTGGTGCGGGGCCGACCCGCGTATCCTGCGGACGTACTTGAACGACTTCGCGATAGCGGCCCCCATCATGCTGGATCGAAACTGCCGGAGCACGAAGGCGATCTTTGAGACCGCCCGCCGCATCCTGCCCCCGGAGACGCTCTTCACGTGCCGGGAAATAGTAGCGTCTCGGGAATCGCCGTTCGCCGTGGAGGCCGTCGGACACGCCGATTCGGCGTCCGAGTTCCGCTGGATCGTCGAGCACCTCCTGGAGGATCGCCGCGCTCACGACCGCTCGTTCGGCGACTACGCGGTGCTTTTCCGGACCCACACGCGCGGCCAACTACTGGAGACGGCCCTGATCTCCGCGGGAATTCCTTGCCGTCTCAGCCGGGGGCGGTCGATGTCCGACAACGCCGTGGTCGCCCAAGTGGCGGCGTCGCTGCGGTTGATTATCGCGCCCCGGTCGGAACTCGCCCTCGAAGGGCTCGCGACGTTGGTTCTGACGGAAAGGGTGGTCCAGCTCGTGTCGGCGGGTCGCGAGGCGGATTTGGAAACCACGTTCCGGCGGTATGCGGTCGATCCCTCCAAGAGTGATCGGACCGAAGTACGGAGGTTCCTCTATCGTGCGGACAACATCCGCGCTCTGGGCAAAACGCCCCTCGATCTGGGGCAACTCCTCGACTCGATTTTGGCGTTGGGCATCGGGCCGCGAACGTCGCCGTTCGACGACATCCTGACCCGCCTCGATGACCCCGCGGGGAACGCGAAGGCCGTCCGGTTGCACGCGCAGTTGGCGGAAGTCGCCGCGAACGGCCGGCGTGCGTTCATCCGCTGCGAGCACTCGCTCGGTATCGTATTGCGCCGCATGCTGCAGGATGCCTTGCCGCGCTTGACCGTACTCGAATCCGATTCGACCGAGCCGCCGCAGGAAGGCGAGCCGACCCTCGATTTCGATTTCCCGGTCTGCGGAGCGGATGACACGGAATCCGCCGCCTTTCCGACCGCCGCCCAAACTAAAGTCGCCGAACTGTTCGCGGCGCTGCAGATCCACGAGAGCCGGCACAGCGAGCCCGCGTTCCGGGAGTACGTCGCCTTCGATACCGAGACCACCGAACTCGATTGGCGGACCTGCGAAGTGATCGAGCTGGCCGCGGTACGCGTGCGCGGCGGCGCCATCGTCGGCGAGTTCCACACCCTGATTTCCTGCTCCCGCCCCATCCTTCCCAAAGCGACGGAGACCCACGGCTACACCGACGCCGACCTCGCCGGACAACCGACCCTCGCCGCCGTCTGGCCGGCGTTCCGGGAGTTCGTCGGCGAAACGCTGCTCGTCGCGCACAACGGGTACGAGTTCGACGTCCCCGTCTTGAAGCGACTTACCTTGGAGTGGGACGGATTCGCGGGACTGGCCCACTACGATTCGGTGCCGTTTGCCCGCCACGTGATCCGAGAGGGGAGCCTGAAGCTGGGCGACCTCGCGGCCCACTTCGGCATTCCCACAGGCCGCAGTCACCGCGCGCTCGACGATTGCCGCTGCCTCGCCGCGGTGTTCGAGCGACTGCAGCAAGAGCACGTCCGCAACGCCCGCAAGTCGGCGCAGGCCCAGCGGCTAGATGCCTACTCGGCGGCATTGGCACTCGCCGGGCCCGTGCCCATCGATGGGGTCGCGGCCGAATTGTTTCGCAAGGGCGCCGTGCGTGCGCTCGGGAAATACTCGTCGGTTCTCGAACTCTACGAGCAGGAAATGGTCCGTCTGGAAATCGCCGGTCCGCCCGTCGCGGAGCTGATCGACCGATTGGGCGGAAAGGATCTGATGGATCGCCTCCGCGCAGATCGGAACGCCGAGGATTGGCATCCGGCCGAAGTCGAGTGGCTACGCCGGATGGTGGCGCTGGCGCAGACGGGAGACTTGGAAACGGGCATCCACCAATTCCTGGACCGGTTGGCGCTGTCGCGCGGCGATGAAACCGACACCGGTTCCGAACGGGTGTCATTGCTCACGTTCCACGCCACCAAAGGCCTCGAATTCTCACGCGTGTACGTGACCGGAGTAGAGGATTCAATCCTGCCCGGGTGTCGTGAGCTGGATCAAAACCTCATCGATGAGATCGACGAGGCGCGACGACTGGTGTATGTCGCGATGACGCGGGCCAAGGATCGCCTGTGCCTCACCTACAGCGCGGCGCAGAGCCATCGGCCGGCCGGGGGTACACTCTTCCTCTCGGATATGGGCCTCACTGTTCCCACACACGACACTACTGAAAACCCCAAACGCTGAATGGGGATGTTTGGTGCTGCGACGGGTACGATCCTCCGACGTAGTGCAGGCAGCTAAGCGACCGTGATCGGCGAAGCTCGTCTACCACCCCCAAACCGCTCGCGGACCGGCCGAGCGGCCAGGCGCCGCTGCCTCGTCACAATGTGGGTCTGGGAACACTTCTACCCCTCCAGCGAATCTGGATTCGATCGCCCCGACATCGCTGACATCAAAAGTGTGAATTGGATCAACGTTAAACCGGACAACGTGTCCGTTGACGGCAGAGCAAAAATATGAACGAGCCGCTGAGTACCCCGGCATAACCCTAGAAACTCGACGGTCATCGATTTTTGAGCGG
>JANOSQ010000356.1:0-4644 GCA_031415915.1 Fimbriiglobus sp.
GCGGTCGCGGCGGGATTGTTGTGTGTGGCACTGCTAGCAATGGCCACGCGCGTCGGGGGCGGGTGGAACGAATACAAAAGGGATGGGCTCGTCGCGATCAGTTTCTCGATTCTCTTATACTGCATGAAACACAATCACCGCGCCGCCCGCTTCCCGACTCTCCGCAAGAGCGCGGCGTTCTTCGCCGATTTCTCCTACACGCTTTACCTAGTCCATTTGCCCCCGCTCATTTTCTTGCGGGCCTGTTGGACCTACGAAACCGCATGGCCGCCGACCGCAGTATCCTGGGGGAAACTGGCCCTGATTCTCTCCGCAGTCGGCCTGTACGCGTATTTGATTTCCTTGGTGACCGAACGTCAAACGGAGCGGTTACGTCGCTGGTTGGAAACGCGTTTGGGTTTCCAGCGGGTTGCGAGCCCATGAAAATCGTCGTTGCCTCCAGCGGTCTGGGACATGTCAACAGGGGCATCGAAGCGTGGGCCGATGATCTCGGGGCGGGGCTCGCCGCCCGCGGTGAAAACGTCATCCTGTGCAAAGGGGCGGGAACGGCCACCCGGGACTACGAACGCGTCATACCGTGCCTGACCCGCGAATCGCCACGGACCTTGCGTTTGCTCCGTCAACTTCCGAAGCGACTTTCTTGGCGCGTCGGTCTCGGTTCGGGTTACGCCATCGAGCAGACGACCTTCGCTTGGAATCTCATCCGGCTGCTCCGTCGCGAGCAGGCCGACATTCTCCACGTGCAAGATCCCGTGGTGGCGATCCTCAGTCAGCGCGCCCGGCGACTCGGTCTGATCCGAACGCGCACCATCCTCGCCCACGGCACCGAAGAGCCGGCCGGTTTCCTGAAACGCATCGACTACCTGCAGCACCTCGCCCCATGGCACCTCGAACGATTGAAGGCCGAGGGAACGTGGAAACCCGCGTGGACGGCGATCCCGAATTTCATCGACACCGAGCGATTTCATCCCGGCCGCGCGGACCTCTTGCGAGCGGAGCTAGGCATTCCATCGGGCGCGGTGGTCATTCTGACGGCCGCCGCGATCAAACGTCATCACAAGCGGATCGATCATCTGATTGCCGAATTCGCCAAGCTGCAAGAACTGGCACCTAAAAACAACGTTTACTTGGTTGTGGCGGGCGGTTGGGAATCGGACACCGACGAATTGATCGCCGAGGGGACGCGTGTCCTCGGAGAGCGCGTTCGCTTTTTGGTACGATTCCCGCGTGTGCGGATGCCGGAACTCTATCGCGCGGCCGATGCGTTCGTCCTGTGCAGCCTATTCGAGATGATGCCCATAGCACTGATCGAGGCCGCGGCTTCGGGTTTGCCCTGCTTTGTCCACCGTCATCCCATTCTCGAGTGGATGACGGGCCCAGGTGGAATCCCTATCGATATGGCAACCCCAGGGAAGTTGGCCCGAGTCCTACACGAGCGTTTGTCCAATCCTTCGGCGATCGAGGTGTTGGGGCGAAAAGCTCGCGAACATTGCGTCGAGAACTTTTCCCAAAGCGCAGTGTTGGATCGGATCATGGATTACTATTCGACCGTGATCGAACACTAGCCGAGCTACCAGAATAAGGTTTCCGATGCTCTCTAGGCTTGCGCGAATTGTTGATTTGAGAATGTGCTTAGTGGTGGCTTGGGCTGCGGTGCTCGCCCTTCACTTCTTCGCGGTCGTCCGTCATTTTCCACTCGGCATCTATACGTCCGATTCGGCGCTGGCATCCGGGGATTGCGGGATCACTTTGGGGAAAGCTTGGGATGCTTCGCGTTGCACTGATGCTGGTGGTTCAGTCGGCTACAGCCCGACGTACATGGCCGGCTACCATTGCGGATCTTGGAACAGTGTAGGACACCGAGGCTACGAACTCGGCACAACCTTTCTACCTCTCGACTCAGCCCCGACCAGATATTATTGGACTATAGTGGGGATGGTCTGGAGCATCCCACTCATCTTGGGCATGGCTAGCTTTGCATGCGGTTACTGCCGATTCACCGTGTTGGGTTGTGCGGGATTCGGATCGCTGGTAGTTCAACTATGCGATCCGGTCTCGTATTTCTGGACCTTCGGTAATGCTGCCTTTCCGTTCGCCTCCGGGTTGGCAGTGCTCTCAGCTTCGTTGGCATTGACGGCGGGAGGTCGCATCGGTGGGCTTCGAGCGGTCTTGGCGGGCGCGCTGGCGGGGTTGGCTATTTGGGCGCACACTATTGCGACGGTCCCGGTCATCTTCGGAGGAATTGCGGCGATAGTGATCGGTCTTCGAGCTGGGCTTTCTTTGTCCCGCTTGGTGAGTCTCGTCGGCGTCGCGGTCGGGGTCGCATCGGTGATCGTCCTGCCCGGCCACCTCCATTTACTGGATTTGCTGGCGGAGCGGTCCTCTATGGCAATCCAGCCGCTCCCGAGCGGCATGAAATATCTCGCATTCGATGTGTTTACCGACCGAGCGTATCAACATCCGATGGATCGCCGTTCGTTCTTCCACGTCTTGCTCGTATTTTCGACATGGCAGGCTTGGGGCGATTGGCGAAGTCGAGCGGGTCGTTCGGAGGGCTTGTGGTTAGCAGGTATCCTTACGCTGGCGTTCGGCTACGTAAGCGGACATGTGTCACTCCTCAAACAACTCCAGCCGTATCGTTGTGTCGTTAGCGGCGAACTCTTTTTGGTCGTCCCTGCGTTTCTGGGAATCTGTCGTCTCATAGTTGTTGCTCGTGAAGCCCCCGCTTCGTGTCGCGTCGCCATGTTGGTCTTGGGGGCGGCCTTTGCTCCCAGTTTACTCGGCCACCTACTAGATGTAGTCTCTCGAGAACACGCGGCCCCTCTATCAGTCGATGAGGGACGATGTGTCGAATGGATCAACTCCCAACCTGACGGAGGCCGTGTCGTTTGTGAACCGGGTGCTCTGGGTTGTTTGCTTCCACATTTGACGAATCGCGAAGTGATCGGAGGAGGGGTAAGTAGTCAGGCTGTGGTAGTCCAGGGATGGACCCACGTTGGAGATGGTCGTGCTTTCGGCAAGCCTCTCTCCGAAGTCGCTCCGATCGACTTTGTAAGGATGTGCCGAGTGCTTGACATTCGACTATTGATCGTGGAGTCAAAGCCTTTCGAATTGTTCTTGTCGGGCATGCCAACGCTTTTCAGAAAAGAAATCGAGATTGGTCAATTCAGCATCTACCGCTTGGAGTTCGCTCCCTCGTTCGAGATATGGGAAGGTTGCTACCAAGGCAAAGTCAAGATGACCCACAATAGAATCCAGATTGATGATCCCCCAGTCGGAGTCTTTACAATTAACTACCACTACGTCCAAGGATTTCGATCAGAGTCAGGAGTGACAGTGGAACCCGCTACCATATCTGGAGTTCCACAGCCATTTATTGCAATCAGCAACCCAGCGAAGCAAGCGTCTATCGAGTTGACGTTTAACTCTCGATCACGATGAGGTTATCGATTTTGAACGTCAGTGTCATTATTCCGACGTACAACAGCGGCCTTTTGGCGGTCGAGGCTGTCGCGTCCGTGCTCGCGCAGACGGAACAGGCGTACGAAATCATCGTCGTCGACGACGGTTCTGCCGACGATACCGCAGAGCGGATGGCGACGTTCGGCACAGCGGTGAAGTACATCCGAAAAGAGAATGGGGGCGTCTCCTCCGCACGGAACCGCGGAGTGGCCGAGGCCACGGGGGATTTCATCGCCTTCCTCGATGCGGACGACGTTTGGCATCCGAATAAACTCGAACTGCAACTTGCGGCGATTGGTTCCCGGCCGGACCTCGGCTTGCTGGCTACAGGAACTTTCCCCTGGCCCGGCCCCTCCCCCGCTCCGGTCGAGACGACCGAGTTGATTTCGCCCGTCGAGATCGGTTTCGAAGACCTACTATTACGGAACGTTTTCACGGCGTCGTCAGTGATGGTCCGCAGCGAGACCCTCGCCGCTGCGGGAGCATTCGACACAAATCAGTCCGGTACGGAGGACTACGATCTTTGGTTGCGGATCGCCCGATGCGCGAAAGTGGCACAACTGACCACGGCGTTGACCGGCTACCGGATCGCGACACCCGGCAGCCTGAGTAAGAACGCGGTGCGTATGGAAGCGGGGATGCGCATCATCCTCGGGAAGTTGGAAGCGGCCGGGGTCTTTCGGAACAAGCCGTTGTTGCGGCGGAAAGTCTGGGGTTACCTTCGCTACTCGTGCGGATTCATGCACCATCAGGCCGGGAACCGCAGGGCAGCGATTTTCCTTGCCGCGGGCTCAATACTGAGCTATCCTCTGCCTTACCGTCGTGAGGAAGTACGCTATCGCTTCGGTAGGGTGCGATTGTTAGCCGCATCTTTGCGGGCGCGAAAGGCACTGTAACTGACAATCGGGTATTTCATGTCAACGATTTATCGAATTTGCCGATCGATTTATCATTTGGTCCCAGCCCCCGTTCGGTCTGCGAATTGGCTGCAGCGAGTATCCCAGACCTTCGGTCGCCGATTTGGCGGGCATGATGCTGTTTACACAGACTACTACTATCGAAACATCGTCGATCCAGGAGCCCTGAACCTCCCCAAAAGTTGCGGACACCAAGTTAAGGGGTACTCTTCATTCAAGGAGATCCCCGAATGGCAGAAACGCGACGCACGTTCACCCGCGAGTA
>JANOSQ010000357.1:0-4579 GCA_031415915.1 Fimbriiglobus sp.
GGCTGATCGCGTGGCTCCGCGCGGTTTGGACCTTCCGCCCGACTTCGCATCCGCAAACTGTTCTCCTCTGGTGGTTGAGCGTGCCGCTGCTCGCGATTTGCACGCTCGCTTCCTTCAACACCCTCGGCCAGCCGAACTGGCCCGCGGCGGCTTACATCACCGGGTTCGTCCTCGCGATGCTCTGGATCCGTGCGAATTGGGAGCGCCGCGCCGTTCGATCCGCGATCCTGATCGCGGTCGGTATGGGGATCGCGTTCAACATCTACCTCCGCTGGCCCGGTGCCGTGCGGCCGGCGCTCGCGGAGTTCACCGGCTCACCGACACCCGAGCGCCCCGCTCCCGTGCGGCAACTCGACCCGACCGCGCGGTTGCTCGGTTGGAGTGACCTTGCCCGCGAAGTCGATTCCGTGCGAGAAGCGGTGTTCGCCGAAACCGGCGAGGAGCCGCTGGTCGCGGGGATGACTTGGACGGTGCCGGGGGAACTCGGCTTTTACTGCCAAGGCCACCCGCGGGTCTATTCCTTCGGGCTGGCCCTCGCGGATCGCTTCAGTCAATACGACCTCTGGCGACCGAATCCGGTGCTCGACGCGCAAGAGTTTCGGGGTCGGACGTTCGTCTACGTTGGCGAAGCCCTCCCCGAGGGCGCATTCGACCGGATGGATCCGGTACGAATTCTGACGCCGACGCGGGATGGTGTGCCGGTGGCGAGCTGGAAGATTTGGGTTTGCCGGGGGTTTCGGGGGTTCGCCCCGCCCGGCGAGCGGGGCCATCCGCTGAAATATTGAAGTTCAACCAGGGAAGGTGCGGCTGTGAACGCTTGGAAAGTTTGCTGCGGGAAATGCCAACACTCGTGGACGCTGATGGGCAATTGGTCGGTCTACGAGCGCGAGACGCTGGAATCCCGCCCCTGCCCGAAGTGCCATTCTTACACACTCAGCAGCCCGGAACCGACGGAGTCGGGCCGTCGGCACCGGCGACCTCACTTACGAATGATGACGGGCGTGCCGGCATATAAAGCGGCCGGGTGAGGGCGATCACCCAACCAGCTTCAGCACCAGCCAACCCACCGTCGCGATAGCGGCGCCGATCGAGCCGCTGACCGCATCCCGTTTCCATCGGCTTTGCGGACGGACGGCCGCGAGCAAGAATCCCCACTTCGTCCGGGCTTCTTTGGGCCAGTCTTTCGACCGGCGGTCGAGTTCGTCGAGCATCGGGTGCCCGCCGACTTTCGCCGCTTCGGACGCCAGCCCGAAGGCGTGGGCTTCCAAGCCATCCAAGTTTGTCCGCAGTTCGGCGGAAACGCTCGCACCGAGTGCGAGTGCCAAGAATGCGTGGACGCGGTTCGGGTGCTTGGCGAAGTCGGATTCCGAACCCCGCCACGCCCGAAGCGTATTCTCGTAAAGATCGGTGGCATCGTTCGCCAACGTCGGCCCCAAATGCAGCAGCACCGCTTCGAAGTCGGATTGAAGCGATCCCTTCGACGAGCGCTTCGACAGCTCGCGAACCACGGCATCGAACGCTTGACCCTTGGTCGCGGCCGGCACCGCCGGAGGAGTCACCGCGAGCGCCGCCGCCAGTGGGGCCATCGCTTCGGGCGTGAATTCGGGGGAATCGAGGAACGTGCGGACGTGCAACACCGCGTCGATGCGCGTTTTCAATTCTTCGCCGAGTTGGGTTTCGCCGCGGAGAGTCTTGAGGAAGCCGAGCACCGTTTGATTGTGAACGACATCCGAAGGCGGCACCGCGAGGAACTGGGTCCCCAAACGATCGAGGCCCGATTGTCCCGCGAAGAGTTCGAGCAGGCGAGGGCCTTGCGTTCGGACGAGCCGGTCGGCGTCGATCTTCCCGGCTTTGAGCGTCGCCTCGAAAAAGCGATTCAACAAGCTCGGCGGATAGTCCGCGGCGTGCGCGACCACATCTTCGAGCCACGGTCGATCCGGGGCCTGCTCCTGCAGAGCTTCGAACAGTGCGACCGAGCGATCTTCATCGCCCGGCTGCAATAGAACCAAGGCCAAGACTGGGTGCTGGGCCAGCGTGTGCGTCAGTGTTGTCGTCGGCTCACCCGGTTGGGCGAGCGCGGCGCGGGCCGCGGCGAGTTGGTACGACTTGGGCAATTCGAGCGCGAGCAGCTCCGCCAACTTCTCGGCGGGAACCGTCAACCACGGGGTGAAACTCGCATCCGGACCGTCGGTCGCATTTTGCCGTTGTTTGAAGCGGACGAACCGAGGCAGCAGGTACCAGCGGATGTCCCACGCGAGTTGATCGGGTGTCAGCGGCCCCGTGAGAAGTTCGCCCCAGAGCGAGTTCGCCTTGGCCGGTGCGACCATCGGCAGGATCACTTCGAGCGCGATACTCGCCCTCTCCTTGTCGTCGGCCTTCAACCCCGCGATGCCTTGCTCCCGCACTCGGGCCGCGAGCTTGTTGAGCACTTCGGGCTTCTGCCGCAGGGTTTGCACCGCCCGACCGAAGGACGCATGCGCGAAGTCCCGGTCGTCGGAGGCCCAATCGAGGAACTGCTGGAGCGCGCCCGTGCGGCCGGCGAGCCACGCCGCCAGCGGTGCGTGCCGCAGCGCTTCCGCCGCTTCGGCTTTGGTCAACTCACCCGATTCTCGCGTCATGCGGAAGATGAGATCGAGGTGCTGGGCGTCCTTCAATCCGAGCCGCTGCCAACTCGCTTTGATCTCGTCCAAGGCGCCGAATTCCCCCTTGGCCAGTGCCTCCACGGCGAATGGCGCGATCGGCACATCGCAATTCAAATCGGTGCGTTTGCCCGTCGCGGCGTTGAGCGCGACGTTGCCACCCGCATAGCAACCCGCAGGCAAATCCTGCTCGGCCGAGCCCGTCTCATGGCCGATCAGCCGGGCCGTGCACGCGAGAGGTTCGGATTCGTAGGTGCTGAAGGTGAAGTCGTCGAGCAGACCCTGCGGCAAGGCCCGCGTCAGGGCGTAGACGACCTTGGCGACATCGTCGGCCGGAGCCGCGAGGAAGATCCGCGTCGCCGCCGGGGTGCTCAGGAACGCACTGAGGGCGAACTCCAGGAGTTCCCGTTTGTACGGCACTTCGAGCCATGACTTCAGAGCCGCGTCGTCGAGGACATCGGCCACGGGAAGGTACGGCAACTCGGGGAGTTCGGCGCCCGAGTCGGGTTCGTGACGCTGCCAGAGCGGGCTACCCCACGTTTGAATGGCGAGTTGCGCATCGGCCGTCTCGGGGACGTTCAACAGCGTATGGGCGAAGTAAGATCCGCCCTGCGGGGTCACGTGGATCAGCACCCGGCCCGTCGGCGTGGCCAGTAGAGCCAACCGCACGGGAAGCGGTTGCTCGTTCTCCGCCGAGCGGCCGGGCGGGGTGCCATACAAGCTCGCGGGCAACGAGTGTTGCAGGTGATCCGGCAGGATCCCGGTGGTACTCGCCTTCACGCTCGGCAACCGCAAGCACCGCCCCGGCAACGGGGTGTCGATCAAGGAGGCCGGTGCTGCGGCGATAGTTCCCATCGAATAGATTTGCTTCAAAGTCGAACTCCCTTGGCAACGCCGGCTCGGCCGGATCCTTGACAAGGGGAGCGTAGCACGCGATTCGGACGGGGGGGTCTTGTAGGTCACGCTTTGCGTGACGCCAGACACAAACGTCATGCGAAGAATGACCTACGAAAATCAATTCCCTTTCAGCTTCCGCACGGCTTCGGTGGCGTCCCAAAACCTCGGGTGCTTTTCGTAGGCGGTGACCGCTTCGTAAATCTTGATCGCGGCCGGGATATTGTTGTTGGCTTCGTAAGCCCGAGCGAGTTGGAACAGGGTCTCCGCCCCGCTCTTCTGGTACTCGCGGTACGACGTATACGCCACGATCGCCAAGTCGGGCCGTTGGAGTTCGTTGAGGTACATGTCGGCGAGCAACCGCGTGGCCAAGAACCAAGCGTCTTCCTCGTCGCCGCTCCCCTTCGGCTGCTCGCGGATGTCCTCGAGAATCTGGATGGCCGCGTCCCGTTCGCCTTTGCGCATCAGGATCCGGGCCTCGGCGACCATCACCGAATGCAAGTTCGGCTGCACGATGCGGGCGATCTTCGCCAGATGCAGACCCCAATCGAGCGTGTCCAAGTCGGGCTCGGCGAGATTCGATACCGCTTGCACCTTGCGGGTGCAATAGCCGATGTCGAACCACGAGGCGATCTTGTCCTTCGCCGCGCGGATGCGCTCGGGATCGACCGAGAAGTAGTACGACTCCTTCTTCGCCAGCAGGTCCGCGTCCGCCTTCGCATAGATCAACCCGCGCTCGACGATGAGCAGCGCGTTCAGCACGTCCCCGCCCTTCGCGTGCAGCTCCGCCAACTGCCGGAGGGTGTTCACGTCCTCCTTGCCGCCTTCGATCAGCAACCGCTGGTTGTCGATGGCCGCGTCGTAGTCCCCGCGCGCCGAGGCTTCGTCGATGATCTTCCGCAATCCGGCGAAGTAGAACGTCTGTTGATCCGCCGCCAATCGCCCCGGCCCGGCCGTGACGCCGCTGCGCTTCACTTGATCCCAATAGCCGTGGGCTTCCTCGGCATGGCCGCGCGCCGTGGCCACTTCCGCCAGTTTCGTGAAGA
>JANOSQ010000358.1:0-1768 GCA_031415915.1 Fimbriiglobus sp.
GCGTAAACTGTCACCGGTGACTCGACCCAACTCCAACTCGGGGGCGACCATGTCGATCTCGCAATTCCGCCGATTCTTCAGTCCGTTTCGCGTGGGCATCCTGCTGTTCGCCGGCTTCGTGGCCGGCTGCGGGTTGGTCGACGAACCCCCGCCGCAAACCGAAACGACCGCGACCGCGGAAACCAGCGACGCCACCGGTGCTCCGCTTACCTTGGAAGACCAGCGCAAGCAATCCCTCGAATTGACCCACAAACGCGTCACGCGGATCTTCTTAGATCAACCGATGTTCGGCGGGGGACGATTGGTTATTGAACGCTACCCCGATGTCGACATCGTGCAAGCTCCGAAAACCGGTGCCAGCCCCATCGCGGCGCACGCGCAAGCCGTCGCGCCTGCGGCGAAGCCCCCGCACGCGTCCTTCCAGAAGCGGGTGGCCGATTTGAAGAATTCGGCCGGCTTCCACCCAGTCGATTCGTGGGAGTTCAGCCGCGTGCAACTCATCGGATTGGCAAAACACCCCCAACCGGTCGCCTTCGAAGCCGACAAGGCTCCCGACGCGAAAGACGTGAGCGAAATTCCGACGCGTTCGCTCGACGCCTTTGAGATGCGGGGGCTTGCGAAACTCCGCGCGGGCGAAAACCTTTACGTCGAACAACACCCCGGCGACAAAGCCCGCGTGCTCGGCCCGATCTACGCGGGGGCCAGTTGCATGAGTTGCCACCAAAAAACGGGCGAACTCCTCGGCGCGTTCAGTTACACCTTCAACACCGGCAAAATCATCGTGGAACCGGTCGGCGGGGTAGCAGTTCCACCGCCGATACCGCCGATGCCGTAACCCGAGACGAACACGAACACAACCCTGGCGATGGAAGCCGAAGTCGAAGGTCACTCGATATCCGCGAAGACCCCATGGTGATCGGTGATGGCCTTCCCATGGACAATGGGAATGAGCCATGAGCCGATCTTCGGGCCTTCCACTTGGATCGTCCGGCGCGAAACGCAGATGTGGTCGATCGCCGCTTTTTGGGTGTGCGGGACATTCCCCGGAGTCAGGCACTGAAGATTCTGGGCTGTCAGCGCTTCGCTCATCGTCCGTTCGGTCTTTCTGCCGTAGGATGCCTTGTAAGTGAAGTGAACGTTGAAATCGCCGGCTACGACGAAATCGCATGGCTCGGAGCCACCCCGCAGACGCGCCCAGTCCTCGGCTTGATCGTTCAGTGCATCGCAGTACCCGTCGGTACACGGCCAGAGCGCATCGCTACTGCCCCACGGCAGCACGGTTCCCACGACGACGAGATCCCGCCGGCCGGGGAAATGGATCCGACTGCACGCCATCCGATCCGGCTGACGGGCGGCCACTTGCGGAGTCGAAGCCGTCGCCGATTTCACCCAAATGTTCACCCAGCAGCGCTTGGCCGCGTTGGCACTGTACAACAAGTCTTTCGCACCGGACGACTGGGCCACGAGCCGGTAACCTTCCGCCGGCGGGTAGTCGATCCACGTTTCGGTCAGCACCCAGACATCGGCGTCAACCTCGGCCATGGCCTGTCGAAAGGCACGATCACGCTCCGTGTAGGGATTCACGCGCGATTCTAAGTTCCAAGTCGCAATTCTCATCAATGTTCCTCCGCCGGGATACTCACCGCCATCCTACTTCCTCCCAAAGTTCGGGATGTTACCGAATCGCAAACCGTTTTCGATTGTGGCCAGTAAGTGTTCCTTGTAGGTCGGGTCGAGTCTTCGAGGCCCGACATCGGCGATCGTCGGG
>JANOSQ010000359.1:0-2496 GCA_031415915.1 Fimbriiglobus sp.
CAACAACATCCCCGAGTACATCCGCAAGCTCGACGGCGTGAGCGAGATCGACCATGTTCAACGGGCCGAACTCCGCAATCTGTTCGGCAAGGAGTTCAACAAAGGCCGGCAGTCCGACACCCTCGGCAGCCACAACCAAGCGTACGAGCGCGTCCGCGGCATCATGGCGTCCGAAAAACTCTTCGACGTGACGCAGGAACCGCAGAAGGTGCGCGACAAGTACGGCAAGACGCAGTTCGGCGAGCAGTGCCTCATCGCCCGCCGGTTGGTCGAAGCCGGGGTGCCGTTCGTCCGCGTGGCCCGCGCCTGGTGGGACAGCCACGGCCAGAACTTCGAGACGCACCAAGAGATGGTGCCGGAACTCGACCATGTGATGGCGACCCTCATCGACGACCTCGCCGAGCGCGGCCTGAGCGACGATGTGATGATCGTGACGCTGAGCGAATTCGGCCGCACGCCCGCGATCAACTCGAGCCTCGGCCGCGACCACTTCGCCAGCGCTTGGAGCATGACGATGACCGGGTGCAAAGCCAAGGGGGGCGCCGTCTGGGGCAAGAGCGACGATAAGGGGAACAAGGTCGTGAAGGACGAGGTGAACGCCGGGCAGTTGTTCGCGACGATCTACGAGTGCTTGGGTATCAAGCACGACAAGAGCTACTACCTGGGGGCGCGGCCGATCCCGCTGGTCGATCCGGGGTTCGAACCGATCAAGGAGTTGGTGGGGTAGAATGAGGGAAGTGATAGAGGGTGAACGATGTTGGTAGATCCACGACTCCTTTTACCTCAGCACAAAAGCGATTTCATTCGCACGGATGCGATCGTCGAACTCGGCTACCCTGCTGTTGCTCCCGTCATTCCGCAATTACTGGAATGGCTCCAAGATTGCAATTGGCCAATCTCGCACAGGATCGCGAGATTTTTGGTCGAGATCGGTGAACCCGTGATCCCCTTTGTCCGCGAAGTTTTCAACGGAACGGACGGAACATGGAAATACTGGTGCATTGGGCGATTCGTCGAAGAATTGCCGATTGACCAAGCCGCGAAGTTGCGTCCGGAATTGCAGCGACTTGCCTATCATCCGACACCTGGCGATCATTCCGATGAAGTTGATGAAATGGCGAGGGAGGCGTTGAAGAGATTGGACGCCGTCGGTTCAGAAACTCGTTGATCCAAAGGGCTCGACATGATTCATGTTGAATATCGGAGCCAGCACAATCCGGAGTACCACCGGCTATTGGACGAATTGGAAGCCAAGTATCCGCCCAAACGATTTGTTGCCATTAGCGAAGGAAAAGATGTCGGCAACAACGACGATTTTGACGCGTTAGTCCGGCAGTTGGATGAAGGTGGCTTCCCACGATCCAAGACTCATATTGTCCAAGTTGGAAACGAAGCTCCGGACTATATCGAATTCGGCTTTCCTTACGCTTAACCCACGGTTCCTCATGAAATCCCCCTCCCCCGATTCGCTCAAACTCGTCAAGGAATTCGGCCGCCCCTCGATCCCCTTCGGGCTCGCGCGGGTGCCAAACACCGGTCGCGTCTTCTTCGGCTGCTCCGATTTCAAAGTCTCCGAAGCCGACGTCACCGCCGCCAAGTTCGAAGCCAAGGACCTGTACTCCCACGAGAGCTACGTCACGACCGTCGCACTCGCGGGGACGATGCTCGTCTCCGGCGGCTACGACGGAAAGTTGACGTGGTACGACACGGTCAAAAACGAGAAGCTCCGCACGACCGATGCCCACGCCAAGTGGATCCGGCGGATCGTCGCCAACGCGGAAGGGACCATCGTCGCCAGCGTCGCCGACGATATGGTGTGCAAGCTCTGGGACGCCAAGACCGGCAAGCTGATCCGCGAATTGAAGGGGCATCAAGAGAAGACGCCCCAGCACTTCCACAGCATGCTCTACGCGGTCGCCTTCAGCGCCGACGGCAAGCTCCTCGCCACCGGCGACAAGGTCGGCCACATCGTCGTTTGGGAAACCGCCACTGGCAAATCCCTCGGCACCCTCGAAGCCCCGACGCTCTACACGTGGGACAAAGCCCAGCGGCTTCACAGCATCGGCGGCATCCGCTCGTTGGCGTTCAGTCCGGACGGCCGGCAACTCGCCGTCGGCGGCATGGGCAAAGTCGGCAACATCGACCACCTCGAAGGCAAGGCCCGCATCGAAGTCTTCGATTGGAAAGCCGGCGGCAAACCGCTCGTCGAACTCCAGAGCGACAAGTTCGCCGGCCTCGTCAATCAACTCCGCTTCGCCCCGGACGGCGCGTGGCTGCTCGGCGCTGGCGGCGCGGCCGAAGGCTTTTTCCTGTTCGTCGATGTCGCGGCGAAGAAGTTAGTGAAGCAGGAGAAGACGAGCGCCCACATCCACGATGTCGTGTTGAGCGCGAAGGCCGATACGATCACGCTGGCGGGGCACAACAAGCTGGCGGTGTATTCGCTGGGGTAAGGCGCACCATGAAAACCGGACGACGACTTTGGTTGACCGTGCTCGG
>JANOSQ010000360.1:0-3227 GCA_031415915.1 Fimbriiglobus sp.
TACTGTACTAGGTAACTGGTACACCACTTCGGCGAGACGCCGGCCATGACCATCCGCGTGCGGCCCGATTCCACCGACCCCATCTACGAGCAGATCGCCGGGCAAGTCGTTTTCGCCGTGGCGAGCGGCGACCTCGCGCCCGGCGACCTCATCCCGAGCGTCCGCGACCTCGCGGTGCAACTCACGGTGAATCCGAACACGGTCACGCGGGCCTTCCAAGAGTTGGAGCGCCTCGGTGTCATCGAAGCCCGCCGCGGCTTGGGAATGGCCGTGACGCCGGACGCCCCCAAGCTCTGCCGGGATCGCCGCAAGGAACTCATCCGCGACCGCGTGCGGGAGACCGTCCGCGAAGCGGCCTCGGCCGGGCTGCAACCGCCCGATGTCCACAAGCTCATCGACGACGAATGGCCGCACGCGGGCCGCAACGGATCCAAGTCTTCGCGCTGAATCGAACACGCCAAATCCGGAGTCCACCATGTCCGAGCCCCCCGAGCCAATCGCGATCCGCATCGACCGGCTGACGGTGAAATACCGCGGCAAAGCGGCCGTCGCGGGGTTGAACCTGCAGGTGCCGCGCGGGGCCGTCTACGCCCTGCTCGGCGACAACGGCGCCGGCAAATCGACCACCATGAAAGTGCTGACGGGGCAAGTGCCGCCGGACGCGGGTCGGGCCGAAATCTTCGGCATCGACACGTGGGCCAAGGCCGCCGACCTCCGCCACCGCGTCGGGTACGTGCCGGATCGCCCGAAGCTCTACGACTGGATGACTGTCGCCGAGATGGGCTGGTTCGCCGCGGCGTTCCACTTGGCCGGCTTCAAGGAGCGCTACCTCGATTGGGCCGCCAAGCTCGGGTTGGATCCGAATAAGCGGCTCAAGGATCTGAGCAAAGGGGGCTATGCCCGCGTGGGGCTGGCCCTGGCGCTGTCTCCCGACCCGGAAGTGCTGTTGCTCGATGAACCGACCTCCGGCCTGGACCTGCGAACCCGCCGCGAGTTCTTGGGGAGCCTCGTCGAACTCGCCGCGGAAGGGCGAACGATCCTGATTTCCAGCCACTCGATCTCGGAACTCGAGCGGTTCATCAGCCACGCCGCGTTCGTGAAGGACGGGGAAATCCCGCTCGCGGCGACCCTCGAAGAACTCGATTCCCGCTTCCGCCGCATCGGCTTCCGCGCCGTCGGCCCAACCCCCGATCTGTCAGTTCTGGGCCGCGTGTTGGAATCGACCCGCACCGGCCGCTCGGTGCAGTACTTGATTCAAGACCCCGATCCGCTGGCGCTCGAAGCGCTCCGCGATTCGTCGTCGGTCACGGATTTCGAGGAAGGCCCCGTCGGGTTGGAAGACATCTACGCGGCTTACATGGCCCCGCTGCCGCCGGAAGGAACGACATTCCGCCCGGCGTCGGCCCGCACCCCCGTGGAGGCCTTCACATGAACCGCGCCCTCATTTGGAAGGAGTTCCGCGAGCAGGGGTTGATCGTCGCGGCGCTCGTGCTGCTCGGCGGCGGAGTGCTGATCGCTGCGGGTCTCCTCTTCCCGGCGCCGGTGGGAGATTCGCTCGCCGAGGTGCGCCGCTCGATGGACCCGCGCCTGCTGGCCATCGTGTTGCTCGTCCTCGCATCCGGCTTGGTCATCGGCGGCACGCTTTTCGCCGGGGAGCGCGAGCAGGGCACGTTTCCGTACTTGGAACAGCTCCCGGCTCCCCGCTGGCGGGTCTGGCTCGGCAAGGTCTTGGCGGGATGGGTGCTCGTGCTGATCGCCGCAGGAGCGCTGTTCGCGATTGCGGCCGCAGTGGGGGTCGTGGGGCCGCCCGCGAAGCTGCCTTACTGGGGCTTGATCATCATCACGCTCTCGCTGGCCGCGTACAGTTGGGGCACGTTGGGTTCCGCCTACGCGAAAACGTCGCTGGCGGCGTGCGGCTTGGGCTTGCTCGCCACGCTGCCCCTCACCGTCGTGCTGTACGCGCTGTCCGCGGTCGTGATCCAACTCTTCGACCACCTCGCCTCTGCGGTGTGGGGTGCGGGCCGAACCCACAACCACGCCGAGTACACGGCCTACGCCACGCTCTTCGGATTGTTGGTCGTCCCGCTGGCCATCTCGGCGTGGATCTACACGTCGCCCGACCGCAACCGGTTCGCCCGCGATGTCCGCACGGCCCGAGGCGGGCCGGTCGATCCCGTCCGCCGACCGCTGCTGCCGAAGTTCGGGCTCGTCCCGGCGCTCGGTCTCCGCGCGTCCCTGTGGATCGTTGCCCGGCACACTGTCGTGCTCACGCTCGTGCTATGCGGAATCACGCTCGTCTCGGGGTTTTCCCTGCTGGAGCCGACGCTCCCCATCCTGTTCGTCTGGCCCGTCACGACGCTGATGCTCGGGACGATCGTGGGCGTCACCGGTTGGAGCGACGAGCAAAATACCGGTTCGTTCCGCTTTTGGGCCGAGCGGCGAATGCCCATCGGCCGGCTCTGGTTCGCGAAGGTCGCCTACGGTGCGGCGCTGGTGGCGCTGCTGTTGGTGTTGCTGGCACTGCCGTCGCTGATCGCGGCCCGCGTCGCCGGGATCGGCCCGTTCATCCCGATGGCGTTCCGCGCACGGCTCTTCTTCGACCGCGACTTCCCCATCGCGGAGTACCTTTGGCTCTGGCCGGTCTACGGGTTCGCCTTCGGGCACCTTGCGGGGATGCTCTTCCGCAAGGCCGCCGTCGGCACCGCCGTGGGCGTCATGACCGGCGGCGCCGTCGTCGTGCTCTGGTTGCCGTCGCTGCTATCGGGAGGCGTCCATTGGTACCAACTTTGGGTTCCGCCGCTGCTGGCACTCCTCACGGCGCGGGCGCTCGTCTGGAGTTGGGCGCTCGATCAACTCGGCCAGCGCCGCGCGCTGATGCGTTTGGGGGGGGGTGCCGCGTCGATCCTCGCGGCGATGGGAGCCGGCATCGCCTACCGCGTGCTCGAAGTGCCGGAAGTGGAAGCGGGGGAAGCGGACATCGCGTTCCGGGCCACGATTCCCCCGTTTGAAACGAACGACGCCGGCCGGGAAATCCGCCGCGCCGGGGTGCTCTACGCGGAGATGAAACAGAAAATCCGCGCGACGCCGGCTCCGGTGAAACCCCTGTGGCCCGAAGGCCCCTCGCAGCTGACTGCGCAAACCACGGGTCGGACGTCGGCCGACGCGTTGTTCCAACTGGAAGACGTACTCCACCTGGGTTGGCCGGCGAACCGCCCCGATGCGGACGA
>JANOSQ010000361.1:0-3977 GCA_031415915.1 Fimbriiglobus sp.
GAAGAAGTGGCGACGACGCTCGCTTTCCCGCCGCGCGGCTCGGACGTGCGGTCGGATGCCGTGGAATTGGCGAAACACAACGCCAAGGGCGCCGGCATCGGCCACTTGGTCCACGTCGAGAAATTGGAACTCGGCGAAGCGCGACCGAAGCCGGGCGAACCGCCGGGCCTGATCGTCTGTAACCCGCCCTACGGCGAGCGCCTCGGCGACGAAGACGAATGGATCCCGCTCCACCGCAAGATGGGCGCCGCCTTCGCCGAGCATTGGCCCGGCTGGCGCCTGGCGTTATTTACCGCGAGTGACAAACTGGCGAAGCAATTGAAGCTGAAGGTGGTCCGCACGACGCATTTTTACAACGGGAGCCTCCCCTGTAAGCTGTGGGAGTTCGTGTGAGGGTCGAGATCGGCCCGCCTGAGCGGCCGGAGTTTTGGATGTGATCCTCCGGCCGCTCACGCGGGCCGGCTCGCCAGAATCCGCTTTGATTGACCAGAACCATCTAAACGAACTTCGGGTACTGTCCTAGCTAGGACAGTACCGAACTTCGCGACTTCGCATCCGAGGGACTGTGGGTGATCGTCTGGGGAAAGGTTGTCACGAATCGACTTGGTTCTACAACGGCAATGTCATTGCAAATCGTGAGAGGTCGTGATTCGAACCCTGGATACACAATAACTCGGAGGGCACTATGCCAAGATTGTTGCCTGCGGATATTGAATTTGCGAGATTGCACATACTAAATTTCTGGGATTCAGACTTTTTCCCCAAGTCATTTGAATTCGATGCATTGTGGGCGGATTGGACTGCAATCAAAGAGCATCTCCTCTCTCGCGACATCGCGGAATTCCCAGCATACAGACCCAAACTCATTACTGCGCCAAAAGTCGGGCAAGGCTATCGGGTTGTCCATCAGCTCGATCCGTTATGCTCGATAATATATACTGCACTCGTGCATCACGTGGCCACTGCAATCGAAGCGGCGCGCCCGCCGGTTATAGAGAGGATTGCCTGCGCATATAGAGTGCAGATAGAATCCGGCCGAGGCAATTTCTTCCAAAATGAGACGGGGTATACAGGATTCATCGAGCGATGTCGAGAGCTGGCAGCACAGAATTCATGGGTGCTTGTCACTGATATTTCCGATTTCTACAATCAGATTTACTTGCACCGATTGCAAAACAATATTGCGACTGCAGCCCCAGACCTCGGAGAATGGTCGACTGCTATCGAAGACTATTTGATCACCTTAAATGGGGGGCATCCAAGGGCATACCAGTTGGGCCAGCGGCCAGTATTATTATGGCTGAAGCATCGCTCTTGGACGTCGATCAATTCATATCTTCACACGGCCATCCTCACACGAGGTACGTCGACGACATTCGTGTATATTCGAATTCGCAAGAGCAACTCGGCAAGCTACTGCAAGATCTTACCATTTATATATATGACAATCATAGACTCACACTCGCGAGCCACAAAACAGAGCTGCTCACAAGCAGCGATTTCGTGTCGAAGTACTTGGACGACCCCATTGTAGCTGAACGGCGAATGGCACACTCGATTCTCAATGACATTCACTCGCAGGACGACGCATATGCGCCTGCCCAGTTTCCGTTTAATTCTGATGTCGAAGGGGCAGAAGGGGCACCTGATCCGACTGTGATTTTGGCCCTCATGAATAGGCTTTGCTCCGGTCGATCATTGGATCTTGGCATGGCACGACGAATATTACGCAGATGCAGGGCCTATAGAATTCGCTCTATCGTGCCGCTGCTCTTCGAGAATTTCGATCTGTTTGCCCCTGTTACAACTGATGTCTTTCTCTACTTGGACAAAATATCATCAAATCCATTTATTGCACGAAATGCCGATGCAATCGCGAAATTGTACGATTCGCGATCGTCGGATTTGCCGTTTGTGCGTATGTGGCTAGACCGATACGTGGCAAGTCGGCGTGTGCTACTTGCGAATCCGCGTATTCTTCAAGAAGTGCGAAGAAGCCCAAGTCTTGCTGCACAAGCCATAGCAGCTATTACAATGTCAGACGTTGCATGGGTCCGAAGAAATAAGTCTGAAATCGACAATTTGAGCCCATATGATCGAAGACACGTATTTCGTGCTACCTTGGCACTTTCTCGCGATGAAAGAACTCGATGGCTGAGAAGGATTTCCAGAAATTACGATCAAGTGGTCGATCAAGCAGTCATTCGATGGCTGCTCAATAAGTAGAAACAGTCGTTCTACACCCGTCACTTCCCATACGCCTTCACCCCCGCGACTCGCTTCCTCAGATCCTGCAACTGCTCCTTGTAGCGCGGGTCGGTGGTGCTGCCGAAGTCCTTCTTGAAGGTCGCTTCGTTCAGGTATGCGATGTCCGGGGCGTAGTCCGATACCCGGAACTCCTTCGCCAGCTTGTCGAGCGACTTCGGCGTCTTCTGAAGGCGCGTGGCGAACTCGATCCCGGCGATTTTCGTCAGGGTGACGCTGGCCGCGAGGTGCTCGCGGCTTACCCCGAATTGGCGATCCCGTTCTTGAAGGCGAAGTTCGCCGGGGAACCGAAGCCGGATGCCGCTGCCATCGCCAAGTGGGTGGCCGACCTTGGAGGGAAGGATTTCGCCGCGCGGGAGAAGGCGGATCGGGAACTCCGCAATCTCGGCAGCATCGGGAAAGCCGCCCTCCGGAAAGCCCTCCTCGGGGAAGTCAACCAAGAATTCCGCCTGCGGGCCGAGGCGATTCTCGAGACCGCGATCGAACCGGATCGCTTGCGGGCCATCCGCGCGATCGAAGTCCTGACGTGGATCGGCAGTGCGGATGCGAAGAAGCTGGTTGCCGCGTGGGCCGATGGGGAGAAAACCGCGCCGTTGACGGTCGAGGCCAAACGGGCGCTGAAGTAGCGGTTCCCAGTGCCCCCTCAGAATCCACGAACCCGACCCGTTGGCGCACCCTCTCTCGGGGAACCGCTCAAGTCGGCCGTTCGCCCGGCCCGATACTCCCGGAGCGATTGACGGCGCCACCGCCGCCGATAAGATGTCCGATTCAAGGCCTGGTAGCCAAGTGGTAAGGCAACGGTTTGCAAAACCGTCATCCCCGGTTCAAATCCGGGCCAGGCCTCTGCGATTGAGAACCCAATCAAGCGGTGTGATTTCACGAAAACGGGCTGTAGCTCAGCTTGGTTGAGCGCTTGCTTCACGTCCCCTACGGCCGCCCCACATCATCTTCGGGAACTGGCTACTGCTCAGCCACATCACAATTCCCGGCGTGGGGCTTTCGCCCGGCCCGGAGGTTCGATTGGGTCGGTGGCGTTTTCGGCCCGCGTTTCGGTGACACGGCTTTGTCACCGACAGTGAATTCCGCTCTGGCTGCGTTTTGGATTGTGACGCCGCATACCCTCTCGGATCTGTACCGCGCGAAGCCACACCTCTACCGGGAAGAGCAACCGCTTCCCCTTGACCTTTGCACCGCCGCATCGACAGTATCCCTACGTTCCGCTCGCTTCCGAGGTGGCCGATGTCCGATCCGTTTCCGAACACGATGACCGCCCCGGACTCCGCCTACGACGAGATCCCCTACGAGAGCCATCCGTTCGCGCAGTCGCACCCGAACCGGCTCTTCACGATCGGCACTCTCTTCGGCATGAAGCCGACGCCGGTGCAGAAGTGCCGGGTGCTCGAACTCGGCTGCGCCGCGGGGGGGAATCTGATTCCGATGGCCGACTACTTACCCGAGAGCCAGTTCGTCGGAGTCGACAACTCCGCCCGGCAGATTCAAGACGGCCTCGCGGTCGTGAAGACGCTGGGCCTCGAGAACGTGGTCCTCAAGCACGCCAGCATTCTCGATGTCGATGCGGCCTACGGGAAGTTCGACTACATCGTCTGCCACGGCGTCTACTCTTGGGTAACCGAAGATGTCCGCCGGAAGATTCTGGAGATCTGCGGCACCCAACTCACGCCCAACGGCATCGCCTACGTGTCGTACAACAC
>JANOSQ010000362.1:0-2229 GCA_031415915.1 Fimbriiglobus sp.
CTTGGGATCGAACGTGTCGAGCTGGCTCGGCGCTCCGACGAGGAACAAGAAGATGCAGTTCACATCTTCGTCTTTCTTCGGCTCCGCTTTGTCGGCAGCGATGGCCGCAGGCAGCGTCAACCCGAGTGCCGGGATCGCCCCGGCCATCAGGAAATCGCGGCGGGAGAGGCCGTCGCAGAAGCGAACGCCGCGCGGGGCATCGAGTCGGAGCATGATCGGCCCACCGAATACAAGGGTGATACCTCCAAACGTACTCTATTCGCCCGTTCGGAGCAATCACTTGCCCGGTCGAATCGGCGCGACACCCCTGTATCTAAAGTGCGGACGTGCCCAGATCCGCTCGCGTGGTGATAGAATGAGCGTGCCCGCCAACCCGAGATTTCGCCATGTTTCCGACCCGCCGCGAATGGCTGCAGCGCTCGTCCAACGGCTTCGGTGCCCTCGCGCTCGCCGCGATGCTGGCCGAAGAAACGCGCGCCGATTCCAAACTCCGGGCGCTGCACCACCCGGCCAAGGCGAAGTCGGTCATCTTCCTCTACATGGACGGCGGGCCGTCGCAGGTCGATACCTTCGACTACAAACCGAAGCTCGAGAAGTTCAACGGCCAAGACCCGCACAAAGTCCTCGAAAAGGTGGAGCCGACGCAGTTCGCCAACGTCGGCAAAGTGATGGCATCGCCGTGGAAGTTCGAGCGGTACGGCCAGAGCGGAACCTGGGTCAGCGAGTTGTTCCCGCACGTCGCCGAGTGCGTCGATGACCTCGCCTTCATCCACTCGATGGTCTCCAAGTTCCCGGAGCACACGAGCGCCAACTACTTCCTCCACACCGGCGCGGGCGTCCAAGGCCGGCCGAGTTGGGGGGCTTGGTGCGGCTACGGCCTCGGCACCGGCAACAAGGATCTCCCGACGTTCGTCATCCTCAACGGCGGACTGATTCCGCCCGGTGGGCTCGACAATTTCAACAGCGGTTTCCTCCCGGCTGCGCACCAAGGCTCGGTGTTCCGCGCCGCCAATCCGCCCGTGGCCAACGTCAACCGCCTCGAAGCGACCGAGGAGCGGCAGAAGGCCAAGCTGAACCTGATGAAAAAGCTCGACGCCCTCCGCGGCCCCGGCGGCGACGAAATCGACTCGGCGATCGCCAACTACGAAACCGCCTTCCGCATGCAGGCCGCCGTGCCCGAACTGATGGATCTCGGCAAAGAGACGGCCGAGACCAAGAAGAGCTACGGGCTGGAATCGAAATACGCCCCGACCGTCACCTTCGGCACCGAGTGCCTGCTGGCGCGCCGGCTCGTCGAACGCGGCGTCCGTTTCATCGAACTCACCTGCCCGAGCGTCGGCACCGACCGCTGGGATCAGCACAACGACCTGAAAGGGGGCCACACGAAGAACGCCCTTGCCGTCGATCAGCCGATCGCGGCGCTACTCAAGGATTTGAAAGCCCGCGGATTGCTGAAGGACACGCTCGTCATCTGGGGCGGTGAATTCGGCCGCACCCCGTTCGCCCAAGGCGGCGATGGCCGGGATCACAACCAATTCGGCTTCACCATCTGGATGGCCGGCGGCGGGGTGAAGGGCGGCGTTCACCACGGGGCCACCGACGACTTCGGTTACAAGGTCGTGAAGGACCGCGTGGAAATGCACGACTTCCACGCGACCCTACAGCATCTCTTGGGCATCGACCACAAGAAGCTCACCTTCCGCTTCGGCGGCCGCGACATGCGCCTGACCGACGTCCACGGGGAATTGGTGAAGGCCGTGCTGGCGTAGAGGCGTTATTTGCGGAGGCATGTTCCGGCGAGCCTTCGGGTGACGCCAACGGAACCGCATCGCCGGGGTTGTGGAGGCATGGACACGATTCACCGACGGGGATTCTTGGCGGCGACGGCCGGCCTGCTGCTGCCGCGAGCATCGGACTCGGCCCCGGTGCCGCAGACACCAACAACGCTCCCTGCGATCTCCCCGCAATTCCGAGAGCCACCGCTCCCCGATGGTGCCTTCGCACGTCTCGGCTCGGCGCGGTTCCGCCTCATGTCGGACAACACCACGCTTCGATTGTCGCCGAACGGACGCTTCCTGGCGACCGGCGACTACTATCGGACAAAAGTATGGAACACCGAAACGGGCGCGTGCCTTTTCGATTCCGAGACACTGGGCGAGCCGTTCTTCCAGCTCACGGACATCTTCTCCATCGACGATGACGGCCGATTGTTGGTGACCAACTCAATCC
>JANOSQ010000363.1:0-10905 GCA_031415915.1 Fimbriiglobus sp.
CCCCCCCCCTGGGCGCCCCGTTTGCATTCCCCATTGTGTGTGGGTTTTGGGGGGGCCCTTCGCGCTACCGCCGCCCCCCGCCGCATTTCTATTTCACCTTTGCCAACCAGGCTCGCCAAGCCGTGTCCAAAGTGTCCGGCTTGTAGTCGGCGACTTCCAGAGCTTGCTCCAGCGTCGGGGTCGGTCGCTCTTCGCTCGGTTTGAAACCGCTGAGCACTTTGGCGAACTTCGTCGGGTCGGGGCCGAACAGCAAGAACTCGACCACGCTCGCGGTCAGGGTATCCGTCTCGCGCGTTTTCGCTTCCGCCCACGCGTCCGCCGCCTTGGTCGGCTTCCCTTTGGCGACGAGCGCCTTCGCTTTGGTGCGGTAAGCATTCCACTTCGCGGTGTTCCCCTCCACGCGGAGCACCATCAACTTGCCGAATCCAGCGGTGAGCCAACCCGGCAGCATGGTGGCGCCGGCGGCCACACCCGACTTGGTGTTCAATAGCGCTTCGGCGACCGCCACACCGACTTCGCCCGCCATGTCGGCCTCGGTGAATTTAGAATCGGGTTCCAGCCCGGCGAGGATGTACGGTTCTTTGGAACGGATTTGGACGGAGGTCGTGTCGCTCGGATCGGGTTTGCGCTGCTCCACGAGCCGGACGAACGAGTTGAATTCCTTGCGCTCGGGCAAGAAGAAAACCGACAGCTTGCCCGCCCACGGCGAATCGGCCGGTTCGAACTTCAGCGACTTGTACGCCACTTCGTAGGTCTTCTGCACGCTCGCCGCGAGGGTTTTGGCCTTCACTTCGGGCCAAGCGGTGTAGATCACCAAGTCGTTCGTTTCGACGACCGTCGGCTTGAGCATCCCCACCTTGGTGAGCTTCTCGGTCGCCGCGGCTTTCTGGGCTTTTACTTCCGCCGATTTGTCGGGTTTGTCTTGTGCAAAGGCGGGCACGGCGAAGACGAGTACCGCGAGTAGGGAGGGGAGCTTCGGCATGGGCGTAAGTCTCGGCGGGGGTGGGGTGCGCCTCTGAAATTCGGCTGGTGTCATTCTTCTGGAACCACAAGCGTCAGCGCGTGGGTGTGGGAGTGAAGGTGGTTTCCTGGCCTCACCCACGCGCTGACGCTTGTGGTTCCAGAAGAAAGTACTGATCTCCAAATTCCTGAGGCACACCCGCGGTGGTGAATTCACTGGCACTGCGCGGCCAATTCCAACATAGTAACTGCGAACCGACCCCGCGTCACGCGAAGTCCCGCCCATGCACCGATTCCGCACGCTCGTCTATTCGCTCCTGTTGGCGTCATCCGCGGGCGGCTTGCTCGCCGCCGATCCGCCGAAGGTGAAACCGAAACCGAATCGGCTCGCTCAAGAGAGCAGCGCCTACCTGCTGCAGCACGCCCACAACCCCGTCGATTGGTACCCGTGGAGCGCGGAGGCGTTCGCCAAGGCGAAGAAGGACGGGAAGCTGATCTTCCTCAGCATCGGCTATTCGTCGTGCCATTGGTGCCACGTGATGGAGCGTGAGACCTTCGAGAACGCCGGCATCGCCAAGGTGCTCAACGAGAACTTCGTCTGCATCAAGGTGGATCGCGAAGAGCGCCCCGACATCGACGACGTTTACATGACTTCGCTGCAAGTCACCCGCGTCGGCGGTGGCTGGCCGATGAGCCTGTTCCTGACCCCCGAGGGCAAGCCGATCTTCGGGGGGACTTACTTCCCGCCCGAAGACAAAAAGATCGGCGAAGACACGATGCCCGGATTCAACTCGCTGTTGAAGCGGGTCATGGAACTGCACAAGGACAAAAAGAAGGAACTCTACGATCAGGCCGACCACGTCGCGGAGTTGACGAACGACGCCCTGGACCGAAATCTGCGGATCGTGAGCTTGGTCGTGCTCGATGCCGAGTTGGTGAAGGACGCGGTGGACGCTTTCGAGTTCGACCCCGAACACGGCGGCACCGGCAGCAAGGCCCGCGGCTTCAAAGGCACGAAGTTTCCCCGCGTCGCGGCGTTGCAATTCTTCCAGCAGCAATCGGCCAAGAAAGGCAACGCAGAACTCACCAAACAGGTGGCCCTCACGCTCGACAAGATGGCCGCGGGGGGGATCTACGATCACCTCGGCGGCGGCTTCCACCGCTACAGCACCGAGCGGACGTGGACGGTGCCGCACTTCGAGAAGATGCTCTACGACAACGCCCAACTCGTCGAGGTGTACGCCGAAGCATACAGGTTGAAACCGAACGAGTTCTACCGCCGCGTGATCGCCGAGACGCTGGCGTTCGTGGCCCGCGAGATGACCGCCCCGGACGGCTGGTTCTACGCGGCGCTCGACGCCGACAGCGAGGGGAAGGAAGGCGAGTTCTACGTTTGGACGGCCAAGGAACTCGACGCGATCCTCGGCACCGGTGCCGACGCCAAGCTCTTCCGCGACACGTACTCGCTGGAGAAGCCGAACTTCGAAGAGAAGCAGTTCATTCTGCGGACGGACAAGCCGCTCGCCGATGCCGAGTTGTTGAAGAAACTCGAGCCTCTGAAGAAGAAGCTCTTCGACGCGCGGGCCAAGCGGGAGCGACCCTTCCTCGATACCAAGCTCATCACGGCGTGGAACGGGCAGATGGTCGCGGCGTACGCCAATGCGGGCGAAGTGCTCAAAGAGCCGAAGTACACGCAGGCGGCGGCGAAAGCGGCCGAGTTTCTGCTCAAGAATCTCCGCGACAAAGATGGCCGACTGATGCGTATCTACGCGGCGAAGCCGGGAGACAAACCCACGGCACGCGTTCCGGGCTTCCTCGATGATCATGCCTTCCTCGTTCACGGGCTATTGAATCTGCGCGCTGCCACCGGCGATAAAAAATGGCTCGACGAGGCCAAGGCGCTGGCGGCTCAACAGTCGAAGTGGTTCGGCGACGATAAACGCGGGGGCTACTTCAGCACCGCCCACGACTCCGAGAAACTCTTCGCCCGCGGCAAGGACAGTTACGATGGAGCCCAGCCTTCGGGCAACGGAGTCTCCGCCCGGAACCTGCTCCGACTCGCAAAACTCTCGGATGACAAAGCCTCGCGCCGGCAAGCGGAGCAGTTGGTCAAGCTCTACGCGGCGACGCTCAAAACGAACCCGACTTCCGTGCCGCTGATGGCCGAGGCGCTCGATGCGATTCTGGCCACGGGCGGATTCGCCCCCGATGCGGTGGAGCCGAAAGTCGAAGCGCCGACGCCACCGGCCAATCCGAAGTTCTCGGCCGATGTGACGGCGGTCGCATTTGCAGTCGAACCCTTCAAAGATGGTCTCCAGAGCTTCACCGTGACGCTGGCCATGGCCAAACCTTGGCACCTCTACGCGAACCCGCCGCTCGGCAAGGATCTCGCGGAGAGCGCGACCAGCGTGGAGATCTTGCTCGATGGGAAAGTCGTCGAAGCGAAGCTCGATTACCCGGCTGGAGCGGTGCAGAAGGACGCCGGCGGTGATTACCGCATCTATTCGGGAACGACCGTGATCCGCGGGAGCGTCAAGGGCGGCGGTAAGCTGACGGTCCGCGTAAAAATCGTCGCTTGCAACGATAAGAATTGTTTGCTCCCGTCGACCCTCAAGGCCAAGGCGAAGTAGTCGGGACATGATCGACCCCCACGCGAAACGCACGACCGAGGAACTGATCCGGCTCGCCCAAGCGGCTAAGGATCGCCCCGCGCAGTTGCGACTGTTGGACGCTTTGGTTCAACGGACCTACGGCAGCCCTCTGAGCATGAAGTGCTTCCAGGCCTTCGCCGGCAGCGGTGCCGCCGGGAGCCATCTCGCCCTCGATTTCGTGGCCCGGATGCCGGATCCCGTGCCGCCGGGTGTGTTGCTCTTGGCGGCGCAAGTTTTGCCCGAGCGGACCAACCCACTCCCGCTGCGTTTGGCCGTGGCGGGGAAATTGCTCGGTTCGCTCCCGGATTCCATCCAAGCCGTCGGGCCGATCGTCCGCTCGTTGACGGCGGGGTTGTCGCGCTCGCGCACCCTCGAACGCATGATTCAACTCCAGAGCCGGGTCGACCGCTGCGGCACGCTCGACGCGATGGTTCGTACCGACGAAAGCCGGGTGAAGTTGAAGTGCCCGAAGTGCCGGGTGAAGCTGACCCGGCCGGAGTTGATCGTCCACCTCTGGCATCGCCACCGGTTGATTTTCGATCGCGGCCACGCGCTCGATCCGCGTTCCGTCGTCGAGCAGGCGATCCTCCAAGTCGCCGCGATCCCGGCCGGGAAACCGCCCGAGGACGCCTACCGAGCCTCCGCGAATTACTTCCCGCAATCGGAGCCGCTCCAGGTTCTCCAAGCCGTGGCCGCCCGGCAGCGCACGTCCGGCAGTATTCCGCTGCCGATGCTCGACGGGGCGACCGCCGGCCGGCAATCGCTCTGCCCGGCGTGCCTCGCACCGCTGGCGGATCGCCTCGTGGCGTTGCCTCCCGAGTTGGCATTCACGGCCAATCGCATCGCCGGGGATGGCTACAGCGTGCAGGTACACGACACGGCGAGCCGGCAAATCGTCGAAGTGCAAACGCCGCAATCGGCGAAAAGCCTCGTGCCCGTCACGCGTCGGCGCTGGGGCCCGCGCGGCTTGGCCGTGCTCGCCGCCGGCCTATTTTTCGCCGTCGGGTTGCCCATCGTCTGGATCGTTGGCCGACCGCCCCCGTTCGGGTCGGCCATCGTGCTGGCCCTCATCGGTTGGGGCATCTACGCCGCGCTTCGGTTCTTCCAAGCCGCGTCGGTCGATCCGGCGATTCGCTCGGTCAATACGGCCTGGCAAGAGATCGCCGGGCTGCTCAGCCCGTCCAATTCCACCGTCCGATTTCTCACGCGGCTCTGCATCACGTCGATCGGCCGGGGGAATCCCGTCGAGCGCGCCTCGAGCCTCCGCCAACTCATCGAAGCGACCGCGGCGAAGGTCGAACCGAGCCCCGCATTCCTCCAACTCCTCGCGGCGGCGCAAGTGCTCCAAGGTGCGGACGGCACCGCGTTCGGCAAAGATAAAGTCAACGGCTTGGCCAAGTTGTTCGAATCGGTTTGGCGCGGGGAACTCCCCATCGATTCCGCGGAGTACCTCGCCGAGTTGGTCACGAATCGGATGCAGTTGGGTTCGGGCGACGCCGCGCGCCTCGCACTCTCGATTCTGGGCTCGGCGTTCGACAACGGATTGCTCCCGCGCGATTTGCTCACCGTCTCCAAGTACCTGCCTTGGTTGCGGATGGTGCTGGGGATGCCGACGGCCGAGCGCTTGCGGGCGGCCTGCATCGTTTGGCGCGGGAAGAACTCCGAGCCGTGGGCCAACGCCGGCCCCGCGGTCACGCTGTTCGACTTGGCCAAGAAGTCCCCCGCGGCCAGTCGGAAAATCCTCGCGGCCTGCCCGGATGCTCTGCTGAAGCTCGAACTGCCCGAAGCGGCCCAGCGAACCCTCGGGGATGTGCTGCTCACCCCGCGCGGCCTCGTCCTCGGCCAGTCGCTGCTCACCGATCCGGACATCGCCATCGATCTCGGCCGCTCCCCGCGCGGCAGCGGCTGGATCTTGAAGCTCGGTCGCGAGTTCATCAATCTCGATCGCAAGATCCCTTCGGAGTTGATCCCCGTCTTCTCCGCGTGGCTGAGCTACCGCGTCAAGCGGTTGATTCCGCAAGCCGAGAGTTTGACCCGCACGACCCCGCAGAAAGTGCGCACCCTGTTGAATCCGCTCGCGAATACGTGTGCGCTCTGCGGGGCCGACTCGATCGGCCGCGCCGGGCAAGTCGGCGACGCTTGGCCGCTGGAGTGAGCCGGGTTCAGTGAAGTCGCCGTTCCGCGATGCTGCGGATGGCCTCCGGGTAAGCCTCGCACTCGGCCGCTTGGACGCGTGCGGCCAACGTCTCCGGCGTGTCCGATTCCAATACCGGCACTTCTCGCCGCAACACCACCGGCCCCGTGTCGTAGGCCCCATCCGCATAGTGAACGGTACAACCGGAGAGTTTCTCCCCGGAAGCGAGCACCGCTTCGTGCACGCGCCGGCCGTACATCCCGGTACCGCCGAACGCGGGGAGCAGGGACGGGTGGATATTCAGCACGCGATTTTCGAAGTCGGGGGGAATCGCCAGCAGGTGCAACCAACCGGCTAGGATCGCGAGATCGGGTTCGGTCTCGCGGATCGAGGCGAACACGCGGTCCGAGAATGTGTCGGTCGGTTTGCGTTCCACGACTCGCGTCGGGATGCCGGCGCGCTCCGCCCGCTCGATCCCCAGAATCCCGGGGCGACTGGCCACGACACCGACGATGTCGGCGGCGAGTTCGCCCGACGCGATCCGGTCGATGAGATTTTGCAAGGTGCTGCCCGAGCCGGAGATCAGGACGGCGAGCCGAATCGGGAGCATAAGTCGAACTCTTCTGGTTCTCGGAACCGACTTGTTTTATGCTAGTGGTGTCGGACTCGTGCCACGCGGGGCGGAATATTCGGATGGATGCTCTCTTCCCGGAATTGACGCGACTGTTCGACCCGATGAAACCGCTGGGGTACCTCAACTTCTCCGACGGCCGGGCCGACCCGCGCTTCCGCAAACTCTTGGCCGACGTCTTCGCGCACCTGTTGGATCATGGCGACCCGGCACCGTGGGCCACGACCGGGGCTTGGCTGCTGAGCGCCTGCGACGACTTGGAGAAGTCGGGTTCGGCCGCGTTCCAAGATTCGTCCCGCGCCCGCGAAGTGGTGCGCTACGCATTCGGGGAATTGTTGACCGGCTACCGGGAGCACCACCGCGATCTGCTGGCCCACCAGCCCGACATCGCCCTGTTCACCGCGTTCTTCCTCGCCCGCTGCTGCGAGTCGGTGATGCCCGAGCTGGCGGCGGGGACGACCCCGTTGGGGATCGTGCCGAATTGTTTGCTCTCGCTGAACGATTTCGTCGGTTATCGCCCCATCGCGATTCTCGAAACCCGACCGCAGACCGACTTCTACCCGCACGAGAAAGTCTCGGCGATTCCGCTCTACTTCCGCGGCGTCGGCGTGGCCCCCGGGCCGTATTCGGATGTGGTTCGAGCCGCATTGGAACTGCTGAATAGCACGGAGAAAGATCTCCTCGAAGAAGCTTGCCTCGATCCGGAACGCCTCGACACCCTCGCCATCGACCCTCGTGCGACCGATCACTTTCACCCCGTCACCAAGCGGCCGAACGTGCTCTTCGGCGAGTGGGATCCGCACAAGATCGACGGCCGCGGATTCTACCGCCGCTTCGTGATCCGGCAGGGCACGCTCGACGCACTCGTGCAATGGGCGACCCGCGGCAAACCCAATTCGGTCGATCCGGAGCGATTGATCGAAGCTTCCGCCGTGCTCGCCGGTACCATTCTCATGGGCGCCGGCATCTCCGGCACCGGGCCGACGCACTACGATTCGACCGTGACGCTGACGGGCCTGGTCGGCAAGATCGCCCGCTTCCGCGACAAGTTCTATCAGAAGCTGCTCGATGGATTGCCCGGGCAGCACGGGGAGAAACTCCGGGCCGAGTCGGCGAAGCTGAAGCAACCCTTCGGCAGCGTCCGGCAATCGCTGAATCAGGCCATCGCCGGGGAACGCGCCTTGCACTTGCAAGAGCGCCGGTTGGCCATTTTCTTCGCCGCGATGGGCTACCCCGCCGCCGCTCGCAAACGCGCCGCGGCGATCCCGGCCGCCACAACTCGCTTGATGGCCGAGATTCGCCTGCGCCAGACGGCGGCGCAGTTCGCCGTCCGCGCCGGGGAGCTATCGAACGTCCCGCTCCTTTTGGAAGAAGCCGAGGATTTGCTGAAGCGCGGCATCGATTGCGGGGCCTTCGTCGATCCGTGGAACATCCTCGGTTACCAAGGTTTGTTCCCGACCTTCGCCGACCGCGGGGACACCGTGCGCGATCCGCGTGCCGAAGAATTGATCCTCAACGTCGGCCGGCAGTTCGACGGTTACGCGGCCGCGCTCTCGGCCGCATCGGCGGCGCAGCAGGAACGCGTGGCCCAACAACTCCGGCAGGGGATGGCCAACCTCGCGGAATGGTGGGATCAATTCGCCACGCCGACGGTCAACGACTTGCCCAAGGTCTACGGGGGAGAGCGGGCCGAGGCCGCGGAGCACGTCGCCCAAGCGCTGACCCTTTGGAAATCGGGCGGGGCGACCGACCCGTCGTTCTGGCGCAAGCACCGCGAAGGGTTCCGCACCCCCTCGGCCTACTCGCAAGTCATCGAGGCGCTCTTGGAGCAGGGGGATTACAAAGCGGCCCTCGCGCTGCTCGTCACGTGGCTGAGTGAATCCGAAATCGTCCCCCTGCAAGATCCCTCCGCATCGTTCTTCCGACTCGCCTTCGCTTGGCTACGCAACGTTCTCGCGGCCGACGAATTCGGCGTCGCCGAGCGAGGGGCGCTGGTTCGGCGGTTCTTCGAGCTGTTGGAAGCCAACGCCGACGACCGCTGGCAAGTGCCCGAACTCTTCGGCGAGTACATGGACGACGACGACTTCGACGGCGAGGACGATGAGGAAGGGGACGACGACGAGGATGACGAGGACGATGAAGACGGCGAAACCTTCGAGTCGGCCTACGAGGGGATGACCTACCAAGATTCGACCGACGACGGCAACGAAAGCTCCCTCGCGGACGATGACCCCGCGGGTTACGCCGAAGGCGAATTCACCCTCGACAGCGACGTGGAACCGGCGACGGAACGCCTGCGGTTCTTGGCCACCGTCGCCCGGCTCTGGCAGCTCGCGGCGAAGCCGGAACTCTTTCCGCGAGCCGATACCGGTGCCGCGGCGCTCGTGTCCGAATGGGTCCGCATGGCCCGCGAGAACTTCAGCCGGCTCGTGCGCCTCGCCCAGATGATCTCCGAAGTCGAAATCCCCGAACCGCTCGGCGGCGTCGAGAGCTTGACCGAGTTCGACCGCCGGCGCGGGGTCAAAGGTCAACTGATTGAAGCTTCGGTGCAGACCGCAGTCGAGACCGCCGCGGCGGTGCGATCCCTCGCCGCGATCCAGGCGCGGCTACCGGAATTGCCGAAGGAAGCGCTCGGCCCCACGGCCGATATCCCGCCGTGGGAAGCGGTGGCCATTCGATTGGAACGCAACGTCGCCAACGGCGATGCGGGGGGTGTGCGTCGCTTACTTCCGATGTTCATCAAACTCTTCGGCCAAGAACCGTTGCTCGTCTGCCCGCCGTCGGACGGTGGCACGCCAACGCAAGCGATCCGGGCGCAGATCGCCCAGCAGATGATGGAATCGCTGCTGACGCGCTTGCCGCGCTTGGGACTTTTGCGAGAGACCTACCACCTCACCCGGCTCGCTCGGCAGATGGAACGGAACGAAGTCCCCGAAGGCCGACGCGTCAGTTCGTTCGACGTTCTCTTCCGCACCGCCGTCACGGGGACGGTCGAAGCGGTGTTGAGCGCGGCCCGCGATTGGGGCGACGATGCCGGGGAAGACGGACCATTGGCTTCCGCACTCCAGCAAATCAGCGAGTCGTACCAGAAGCTCTGGCTCGAGCATTCGCAAACGCTGCGGCTGTCGTCGTTGGAAGTCGTCCTCGACCGCGACGATTGGGACGATCTCCGCGAGTTCATCACCCGCTACGGCAGCGACCTGTTCACCGTACGCTTCGTCACGCTCAGCAACGTCCGCGGGGTACTGGCCCAAGGCGCCGCCGATTGGCTCGAACGCGAGGCGGTGCAAGGCGACGAGGACAACCGTACCAAGCTGCTCGAAGACTGGGACGCTGGCAAACTCGACAAGCCGAAGACGGCCCACCTTTTCGAGATCGTGCTGAATTCGCTCGTGGAACACTACGACGAGTACCGCGACTACAACACGACGACGACGCAATCCGACTACGGCGAGAACCTCTACATCCTCCTCGATTTCCTGCGGTTGAAGGCCGGGTACGACCGCTACGCTTGGCGATTGCGGCCGCTCATCCTCGCCCATGAGGTGCTCTGCAAGCGCGGCTATGACCGCCTCGCCAGCCGCTGGCGCGACTTCGTGGCCGAGCGCACTTCGCGCTTGGCCCAAGAACTTCTCACCGACCTCGGCAAGCGCGAAGCGGAACACGCCATCCGCTTGCGGACGATCCGCGACCGGCTCGAAGAGCGGTTCGTGCTGCCGTTGAAAGTGGATCAGGCCGCCGGGCGGGTCGCCCGCGCCGCCATCGCCGCGCGCGATGGACTGCCGGAGGACAACGCCGCGTTCACGGGGCTGCTCGCGGCGATTCAACCGCTGGCCGAGTCACCCGTCGGGGTCGGCTTGGATGTGCCGGTGTGGATTCGTCGATTGGAAGAGGAACTGCGCCGGGTCCGCTTCGTGGAATCCCAAGACGAAGACGGCGAACCGCGCGAAGAGTTGCCCCAAGAGGATTCCGCCGCGCCGCCGCAAGTGCGGTTGGACTTCGACGAGTTCCGGAGGCAGATAAGGGACTGGGATGCGCCGCTGGGTCAGTAAAGTTGAAAAAGTTTTATGGGGTACAGTCGTGGCTGATCGACGACAGCAATTGCAGTATAAACAGGATAGGTGCCTGTTGTGTCCGCTGACTGTACAAAATGAAATGACCCGGTTTGGCGCTAAAGCGTTTCGGAAGGTTTTCCATTTTCACCACATCAATCCGACTACAAAGCATCCGAAGTACGACAATTTGATTCGTAGAAACATCTCTAGCGAACAGCTGGATGAACTTGATAAATGCGTATTGCTGTGCACAAACTGTCACAGTCGCCTTGAAAATCAAAACGACAGTACGTCCGCTCTACTTCGGGTCGAGTTGGGAGGCCGAAGCGTTGAACAAGTGCTTCAAGGGCAAGTGTTAAGGCGAGCGGCAGGAGGTAGCCTACCCAATTGAGGTTTCCGAAACGAGCTCGGCATGAGACGATGGGCAATTCACCCGTCACCCATCTTCTGAGGACGGAGTCATGGACGACTCGA
>JANOSQ010000364.1:0-12319 GCA_031415915.1 Fimbriiglobus sp.
GCCTCGGCGATGGCGAAGCCCAATCCGCGGGCCGCCCCGAAGACGACCGCGGCATCGCCGGCGAGTTGCAGATCCACTTACTTCTCCGTGCCCTTCAGTTTCATCTCGACGATCTTCGCGACTTGCTTCTTGGTGTTCTCATCGTCGGCGGCGGCTTCGGCTTTCTTGCCGAACTCGGCGGCTTTGGCTTTGTCGCCGAGCGTCAGTTGCAATTCGAGCGCCGCGAGGAACAAGCCGACGTTCTTGTCGTCGAAGGAGAGCGCCGCGTCGAGCGATTTGCTCGCCAAGTCGAGGTTTTTTTTGTCCGGGTTCAAATCTTTGTCGGCGAGGATCATGCCCGTGTACGCCCCCGGCATCGCGTTCTTCTTCGCCAGCGATTTGTCCAGCATCGCTTGGCCCACGGCCTTCGCGTCGTCGTACTTCTTGGCTTTCATCATCAACACCATCTTCTGCACGCTGAACATGTCCTGCTTCGCCTTGATCGGGTTCTTCTTCTCGAACTCGGCGAGCTTGGGCAGGGCTTCTTCCGGCTTCTTCTCGGCGGTCTCCATGATCCCTTCGAGTTCCTTGTTCGCGGCGGCGATGGCGTCCACGTCGGCTTGGCCCTTCCACGAACCGTCGACCACCTTCGGCAGCACGAGGTCGAGTTCCATCGGGTGGCCGATGTAGGCGATCTTGCCGGCTTTGTCGATGACGAACGAGCAGGGGATACCGTCTTGCTTGGCGGCTTCCATGTAGGCTTTGTCGGTGTCGCGGTCTTCGCTGAAGGCGAAGCGGTAAGTGAACTTGGCTTTGTTCTTCTCGATGAACTTCTCGACCGATTCCTTGTTGTTGCCGTTCTGGTCTTTGCTCGTCATGCCGATGACGACGATGTCCTTTTCGAATTCCTTCTGGAGTTCGACGAGGTGCGGCATGGCGTTGATGCACGGCCCGCACCAGGTGGCCCAGAACTCGACGACGTAGACTTTGTCGGCGGCGAAAGCTTTGACTTCTTCGCCTTGCACCCACTTGGTGACCTTGAGCGGCGGGGCTTTGTCGCCGATGCCGAGGGCGGCCTTGGCGGGAGCTTCTTTCGGGGCGGTCGGTTTCGGCTCCTCGGCGGAGCAGGCGGCGATCGAGCCGAAGCCCGCGGCCACCAGAAACGCGGCGATCAGTCTGCGCATCGGTGCAATCTCGTACCAAAAGGGAATGCGGCCCCGGCGACAGAACCGGGTCTGCTAGTTTATAGACGAACGAACCCGCGCGGAATTCGCATGATCGCCAACTGGCGCAGATTCCTGCTCTTCCAAGCCTGGGTCGTCTGGCAAGGCGGCTTCGTGTTCTACGCCGCCATCGTGGTTCCCGCGGCCACGGACATCGTCGGGTCGCCGGTGACGCAGGGGTTCGTCACGCAAGAAGTGACCCGCTGGTTGAACGTCTTGGGTGCCGCGTTCCACCTGCTGCTGGCTTGGGAACTCCTCGCCGAGCGCGGGACGGCGAAGTGGCGTTGGCGGATGGCACTGGGTTCCCTCTCGGCCGTCATGCTGATCGCGCTCTTCATCCTGCATCCGATCCTCGATTCATTCCTCGACCCCGTCGAGCAGACCGTGGATCGGCCGAAGATCTTTTACCGGTGGCACGTGGCCTATCTGTGGATCAGCACGACGCAGTGGATCGTCGGCTTGGCGAACGCATGGCTCACGCTGTCGGCGTGGCGGACGCGGTGAATTGAAATCCGCCTAGTGCGGTGACGCACTAGCGGGGTGTCCGAGCTTCTGCTTTTGGGCGGAGCCCGCGATCTTTCGAATTCCAATCCTCTTCATCCGCGTTCTTCTCGGCTTTGTCGGTATTGGCCGATGCGATTATCCACCCGCCCGCCCGTCCCGTACAATGCGACGACGACACCGCGCGGAACTCGGAGGACGGATCATGCTGCGAATGCTCGCGGTCATCGCCGCTATGACGCTGGGAACTTTCATGGCCGTGGCCGCCGATAAGCCCACCAAGGTGCGCTGGTACGGCCAGTCGCTCATCCAAATCGAATCGTCCGCGGGGAAGAAGATCGTCTTCGACCCGCACCTGATCCCGATCTTCGGCAACGACAAGCCCGAAGCCGACCTCGTCTGCGTCTCGCACGAACACGACGACCACAACCAAGACACGATCCTGCCGAAGAACGACAAGCGACTCGTGCTCCGCGGCTTGAAACCGGCGAACAAGCAGAAGACGATCTTCGAATGGAACAAGATCGATCAGAAGATCGACGCCCTCGGCGTCACGGTCAAAACCTACGGCACCTACCACGACGAGCGGGACGGTAAGGAACGCGGGCTGAACAGTGTGTTCGTCGTCACCGTGGACGGGCTGACTTTCTGCCACCTCGGCGACTTGGGTCACGAACTGTCGCCGCAGCTCGTCAAACAGATCGGCAAGATCGACGTGCTGCTCGTCCCCGTCGGCGGCATTTACACCATCAACGGCGAAGTGGCCAAGAAAGTGACCGCGGCCCTCAACCCCCGCCTCTTCGCGATTCCCATGCATTACGCCGTCGAAGGCTACGACGACCTGCTCAGCAACGCCGAGTTCCTCGACGAGCAGAAAAACGTGAAGAAGATGGAAGACACGAACGAGCTGAGCGTGAGCGCCGACATGAAGCCCGAAGGCGGGTACACCGTGGCTGTGTTGGGATTCAAGAAAGCGGAGCCGAAGAAGGACAAGTGATCTTCGTCGAGGTTGAACCGTTAGGGCCTCACTTCGCAGCCAACTCCAGCTCGTAGCGGCGGGTGCCCGATTCGGTGGGGTACTCGCCCGTGATGCAGGCCCGGCAGAGCCGCTCGGCGGGGAGGCCGATGCACTTCGCCACCGATTCCAGCGGCAGGTAGACCAAACTATCGGCTTTCAGATCCTGGGCCATGATCGCCAGTTCTTCCCGGGTCGGCTCGGGGCCGGCGAGGAACTTCGGCGCGTAGAGTTGATCGACGGTCGCCATGTCGATGCCGTAGAAGCACGGGGCTACGATGGGCGGGCAGGCGACGCGGACGTGGATTTCCTTCACGCCGCCGGCTTCGCGCAAGTAACTGAGCAAGGTCTTCAGCGTCGTGCTGCGGACGATGGAATCTTCGACGAGGATGATCCGCTTCCCCTGCAACACTTCGCGCAGCGGCGTGAACTTCAAGCGGACTTTATCGGCCCGGTTGCCCGGCTCGATGAACGTCCGACCGACGTATCGGTTGCGGATCAACCCTTCTTGGCTGCGGATGCCCAGCGCGTAGGCCATGGCGTCGGCGGCGGCTTTGCCCGTGTCCGGCACCGGCACCACGATGGTGTTGCCGTCGTCGAAGTCGAACAGATTCATCTTCCGTTCGAGCTTGGCCAGTTCCTCGCCGAGGCGGGACCGGGACAAGTACACGCTGCGGTCGTCGAGGGTGCTGGCCACGTTGGCGAAGTAGATCCACTCGAAGAAGCAATGCGCGCTCGGCCGCTTCTCGGCGTACCGGACGACGTTCAATACACCGTCCTGCAAGACGACCATTTCCCCCGGTTCGAGGGACTTGATTTCGCGGAAGCCCATGTTCAGCAGCGGCACGCTCTCGGACGCGGCGGCGAAGAGCGGGCCGTCGGTGGCGTAGCAGAGCGGGCGCAGGCCGAGGGGGTCGCGGAGCACGACCATTTCGCCGAGGGCGTTCAAGAAAACGAGGTTGTAAGCCCCTTCGAGCTTGAGGCTGAGTTCGGTGAAGACCTTGACGAGGTCGGGCTTGTCGTCGCCGCGGAGGGCTTGCGAAATGAGGTGCATGATCACCTCGGTATCGCCTTCGCGGGTGAGGTGGTAATTCGTGTAGCCTTCCACCTCGGCGCGGAGCGAATCGAGGTTGGCGAGGTTGCCGTTGAACGCGAAGGCGAACCACTTCCATTTGCAGCCGTGCCGGCGCTCGAAAGGCTGGGCGTAACTGCGGCCCGTAGGCCCGCAAGTGGCGTAGCGGACGTGGCCGATGCTGGCCCGCCCCGCGAAGTCTTCCATGATCGAGGCGTGCTTGTGCTCGTGCGACATCCGGAAGGCCTCGGCGACGGTGCCGAGCTCTTTGAAGGTGTCGAGGAGTTGGTCGCGTTCGGGGTTGAAGCTGCTGAAGCCGGCGGCGAGTTGGCCGCGGTTTTGGAGGTCGAGGAGCATCCGCGTCATCAGGCGGGTGGTCTGGTCGGGATCCCCCTTCCAGACATGGCACTCGCGGCCGTCGGCAAAGTGATAGAGGGCCGCGATTCCGCACTCGTGCCGCAGTTCGTCCATGGGCAGGGGTGTCCGTGGGAGTGGGGTCGGGTGCGCAAGGCGGTATCTTAGCAGTCCGCGCCGCCGCTGGAAGAGAATACATCCGAAAACGGCGGAGCCTTCCCGGAATCGGCTTTTGGCGTGGGAAAATGCCGGCCGGAAAAGCGAAACGCCACGGGTTTTCCCGTGGCGTCGATCCGTTTCCATCGCGCCGAATTACCGCTTGGAGAACTGCGTTCCCCGGCGGGCGCCGCGGAGACCGTACTTCTTGCGTTCCTTCATGCGGCTGTCCCGCGTGAGGAAGCCGCTGTCGCGGAGTTTCTTGACCATGCCGAGGGCGGGGTCGTCCGGGATCGCCATCACCGGGGTGCCGAGAGCGGCCGCGGCGGGTGCCGGTGCATTCGGGTCGGCGGCCGGCTTCGGGCCTTCCTTCACTTGGGCCTTGTAGCCCTTGATCATCGTGACGTGGTTCCGCGTGATGATCTTCTGCTCGTTCTTGGGCGAGAACATCGTCTTGACGGCGCGGGCCAAGCCCTGCTTGATCGCGTCGGCTTGGCCGGTGATGCCGCCGCCGTTGACGCGGACGATCACGTCGACGCGGGTCAATTGATCGGTGATGATCAGCGGGGCTGCGACCGCGCCGCGATCCTTCTCTTCCGAGAAGTAATCTTCGAGCGGGCGCTCGTTGATCGTGATGGTGCCCTTGCCTTCGGTGATGCGGACGCGCGCCACGGCGGTTTTCCGCCGGCCGGTGCCGAGGTAAAACGTGACTTTCTTCTTCTCTGCCATAGCGGGAAAATCCTGGGCGAGCCGACCGTGTCAACGGTCGGGTGTATTTAGGCTTTGGAGGAGTGATCGATCTTGAATTCGACAGGCTGTTGGGCTTGGTGCTCGTGGCTCGGCCCGGCGAAAATCTTGAGCTTCGTCATCTGCTTGTAACCCAGCGGCCCGCTGTTGATCATCCGCTTGACGGCCAGGCGGATGATTTCGCACGGCTTGCGGTCGCGCATCTCGGCCGCGGGGATGATCTTCTGGCCGCCGGCGTAGTGCGAGTAGGTCTGGTAGGCCTTCTTCTCCCACTTCTGGCCGGTGAACTTCACCTTCTCCGCGTTCACGATCACGACGAAATCGCCGGTGTCGCAATGGGGGGTGAACGTCGGCTTGTGCTTGCCGCGCAGGAGGTTGGAGATCGTGACGGCGAGCCGGCCGACGACGAGGTCGGTGGCGTCGATGACGTACCACTGGGGGGTGACGGTTTCCCGGGTGGCCATGAAAGTGGACATTGCGCTGAACCTTGGCGGACGGCGGAACACTCGGCGATTCCGAAGACGGTTATAGTAAAGCGCCACCCGGAGGCGTCAAGGGCGCATCGGGGAAAGGGAGAAGCGGAGTCGCCGGGGTCGCAAGTGCCGACCGCTGCGCGGTCCGACATCCGGAGAAATCCAAAGGGACAAGAACGTCGCTGACGGAGGCGTCCGGCTCCGAAAGTGGCTATCGCTTCGAAGAGACGCTCCACGCCAGCAATCCGGCGCCGGCGACCGCGGCGATGGTCGAGCCGGCGAGGATGCCGGTCTTCGCCGCGGCCTGCAACTCCGGGGGCAAGGCCAAATTCGCGATGAACAGGGACATCGTGAAGCCGACGCCGCCCAGAACCCCGGCCGCGAGCATCATCGGCCACGTCACCCCGCGCGGGAGGCTCGCGAAGCCGAGTTTCACCGCGATCCAACTGAAGCCGAGGATGCCGAGGGTTTTGCCCAGCACCAAACCGGCCGCGATGGCGAGGGCCACGGGTTCGAGGATCGCGGCGGGTCGGATCTCGACGCCGGCGTTGGCCAGCGCGAAGACCGGCATGATGACGAACCCGACCCACGGGTGCAGTCGATCTTCGAGGCGCTGGAGCGGCGCCACCGCTTCCCGCGCGGCGTACCACAGGATGGCCACGTCGCCCGGGCGAATTTCCACGAGTTCGCTCGTATCGTCGAGTTGGCCGGATACCTCCGTCAGCGCCAATCGCAGCGTTTCCCGGTTCAACCAAGCGGTCGCCGGCGTGAGCAAACCGAGCAGAACCCCGGCCACCGTCGGGTGGATGCCCGCTTTGTAAACGGCCAACCAAATCCCGGCGCCGACGAGGACGTAGACCCCGACGAGTCGAACGCCGAGCCAATTCAACACCACGACGAGGCCGAAGCCAGCCGCGGCGAGGGCGAGCATTGCGACATCGAGGTGATCGGTGTAAGCGACGGCGATGACCAACACCGCGCCCATGTCGTCCGCGATGGCCAGCGAAAGCAGGAAGATTTTCAGGCCGAAAGGGACGCGCGAACCGAACGCCGCGAGAATGCCGACGACGAAAGCGATGTCGGTCGCCATCGGCACGCCCCACCCGCGCGCGGCCGGGCCGGAGTGATCGAAGGCGAGGTAAATGCCGGCGGGAACGAGCATTCCGCCGAGGGCGGCGATGACCGGCAGCGCGGCTTTCTTCGGCGAGCTCAACTCCCCGGCGACGATCTCGCGTTTGATTTCGAGGCCGACGACGAAGAAGAAGACCGCCATCAGCAGGTCGTTCACCCAGAAATGCAGGGGTTTGTCGACTTCCCACGCGCCGACGCCGATTCGCAGGCCCGTTTCCCAGAAGTCGTGGATCGGCTTCGCCCAAGCCGAATTCGCCAACAGAAGTGCGACCGCGGTGCAAATGAGCAGTACGCCGCCGCCGGCCGCCTCGACGTGGAGGAACCGCCGGATCGGCGCCGTCAAGCGGCGGATCGGAGTCGAACGGCGGTAGCTTTCGATCACTGTTTACCCGGCGCCGTCGGACGTGCGGTGGGATCGACGATGGTAATGCGGCGTTCGCAGACGACGGCATCTCGACACAAGAACTGGAATCGGTATTCGCCCGGACTGGGGAATTTGATATTGGATAGTCGCAAATCGAGTTCGACGACGGCGAGCGGTTCATTCAACGGTGCCGTGATCTTCCCCTTTTGTGCGAAAATCGGCGACAGCTCTTCGTTCGAGTGGACGACTTGAATCGCGAACTCGAACGGGCCGTAGCATTCGGTGAAAACCAAGTACACGCAGATCAGCGGTCGCACTTTCGGGTAGTTCGAACATTTGACGAGCGATATCGTCCCCAAAAGCGTCCGGTTCCCGGTGGACGGGTCGATGTGAATATTGTCGCAAACGATCATCGCCAGGGCGATGGGTTGGAATCCGTCGGACATCCGCAACCTCCCTCTCCGCCCGATGGATGTGACCCGTGCGAGCATTCTACTGGAACCGCGAACCGACGACCCAATCCGGATGGTACGGCGCAGTCGGCCCGGTTAAGATAGGGGGTGCGATATTCCGCGTTCTAGGAAAGGGACTTGCGATGACGATTCTGCAATGCCGGGCGATCCTCGCCGCGCTGCTGACCACTTTGCTGCTCGGGGGAAGTACGCTCGCCGCGCCCGTGCCGGCCCTCCCGACGGACGACGCGCTCAAAGAGAGCGCGCTCAAGTTGAACGATCTGTCGAACGACGACGCGATGCAGACTCGGTTGACGGAATTGTTGAAAGACAAGCCCGGTGCCAAGCGGCTCGTCGCGATCGCCGCGAAGTTGCAAGCCGACGCCAAAGAGAAAGAGGCCCCGTTCAAGTTCAACGCCGCCATCGTGCTGGGCAAGCTGGCCCAGAACCTCAAGGATTACAAGAGCGCCGAACTCTTCTACAAGTTTTGCAAAGCCAACGCTCTCAAGCTCGACAGCGGCAAGAAATTGTCGCAGGCGTACGACGGGCTGATCGATATCCATTGGGATCGCAAGCAGTTCGCGGAAGTCGAGGAGCTGTGCGCCGAAATCCTCAACAGCGAAAACAACGGCAAGGAGATGAACCAAGCGAAGGCGTTCGCCATCGAGCGGATGATCCAATCCAAGGCCCGCCGCGGCGATTACGACGAAGCGCTGAACATGGCCGAGGCGGTCATCAAACTCGACAAAGACGGGGGCAGTTGGTACGCGCTGCAACTCAAGGGGTATGTGCTGCGGGAAGCCGGGAAACTCGATCAGGCCATCGAGACCTACACCGACTCGTTGAAAAAGCTCGAAGCCGATAAGGAACTCAAGGGCGAGGCGAAGACGACCATCACGCGGAACATGCGCTACCAAATCACCGGCTTGCACGTGGAGAACAAAGAAGTCGACAAAGCCGCCGAGATCCTCCAAGCGCTGGTGAAAGAAGTGCCGGACAGCGCGACCTACAAGAACGACCTCGGCTTCATCTGGGCGGACAACGATCAGAAGCTCGAAGAGTCCGAAAAGCTCATCCGCGAGGCGCTGGCGCTGGACGAGAAGGCCCGCGCGGAAGCGCTGAAGAAAGGGACCATCGACGCCGAGACGGCCAAGAAAGCGAACGCGGCCTACCAAGACAGCCTCGGTTGGGTGCTCTACAAGAACAAGAAGTACGAGGAGGCGATCAAGCTGCTGACCGAAGCGAGCCTGGACGAAGAGGAAGGCCAACACATGGAAATCTGGGATCACCTCGCGGATGCGTACATCGCGACCAAGGACGCCAAGAAAGCGATCGAACTCTGGGGCAAAGCGCTGAAGTTCGAAGACGTGTCCAAGCGCGACGCCGAGCGCCGCAAGAAGATCACCGAGAAGCTGAAGAAGGCGAAGGCATCGTTGAAGACCGACGGCGACAAGTAACGTCGGAAGTCGGAGCCGGACGCGTGAGCGACGTTCGGCTCTGAAAGCATAATCCTACCGTCGCCCGACGGGCGGCGCGCCGCCCGGTTTCTGCATCACGTCGGTGGCGCGGCGCTGGAACTTCGACAGTTGATCCCGCAGTCCCGCGTCGCCGCGGTTCATGATTTCGAGCTCGTGCTGGATTTCCGCGCTCAGGCGCTTGAGTTCCGTCTCTTGGCGGGCCATCAGCGCCCGTTCGCGGGCCATCGACACTTCCATCTGTCTCATCTGCGTTTCCAGCGATTCCTCGTCCTCGCGCAGTTGAGTCCGCTCCGCGTCGATCTTGCGGCGCTCCTGCGTCAGCTTGGAGTTTTCCTTTTCGAGGTCGTCGGCCCATTCGTCGAGTTCGCTGCGCGTCTTCGGGGCCGGCGCCGCGGGGGCGAGTGCCCCACTGGAGACTTGGTCTTCGATGGCCTGCATCTGGCTCGTGAGTTCGTCGAGTTGGCGCTGTTTCAACTGCATCTGGCCCAGGAGTTCCTGCTCGCGAACCGAGGCCTTCTGCTCGTTCTCGCTCGCTTCCTGCAAGAGGGTCTTCATCTCTTCGAGCAGCTTGCGGAGTTCGCGGTTCTCGTGGCGGACGCGTTTGTAATCTTCGGGAGTGGGGCCCGCGCCGTTGCTACTCGGGGCGCTGGCGGCGGGCATTTGCATCAGGCGCGATCCGGCTCCCGTGGTGGGCAGCGCCGGGGCCGGGTACTTGCCGGCGACCGCGCCGACGCTGTGCCCGGTGATCCCCGCGATCGCCATGGAGGCGGGATCGACGGGGTTGCCCAGGCGGGGGCGGTAGCCGGGCGGGGGCATCGACCCGGCGCTCGAAGTCGGCTCCTGCACGGGTGGCAAAGAGGCCGCGGCGACCGGACCGTTCACCCCCGGCATCGTCAGGCGGATGATCCCGCTGGAGCGTTGCGGACCGGGCTGGGCCTGCGGCGGGACGGCGAGCGAATCGAAATCGAAGGCGCCGCCGGGCGCGGAAGCGGGCGGCGGGGTGGACGACAAGAGGCGCCGCCTCAATTCCGCCGCCGAGATCGACGGGTGCGGATCGGGCAGGGTATCGGGGTGAGCCATTGAGGGGTTGACTCCTGCACGCGGGGGCCGGCCGCGCAGGCAACGCGATTCCGGCCTGCCGAAAGTTAGGGCGCCGGGGGAGCGAGTCAAATGAAAATGGTGAGCGCGGGCCTGAATTCCAGAACCGCGCGGGGAAAGGGGATGCTCAGCGACCCGAACCGGATTGCACGGCGGGCGTGGCGAACCGACCGGTCGATTTGAGCCACTGCCGAACCGTCTTGTGCGGGATGAAAACGTCGTTCGTCTCGTCGTAGACCCCCACCGCTTCGGGGGGTTTCCGCCAGCGCCACGGATTCGGGGTGTGCGTGGCCAAGATGGCTTCGGTCAGATGGGCGGAATAGGCGAGGAGCTTGTTGATCTCGTAATCCGGTTCGTCTTTGAGTTCGAGATCGTTCAAGAACGCGCCGACGGAGGGGCGACCGGCAGCAGGCGGCTGAGGTTTTTAACGGCGTTCGCCAGATCGACGATCGCTTTTTTCAATCGCGTCTCGAGTTGCCCGAGCGCCCCACGCGCACCCCTTCGGTGCCTTCTTCGTGATTGTAGTGGTCGCCGAGTTCGGACAAAGCGGGGTAGTTCACGGGATCGCCTCGCGCGGGTGGATGGTGCTCTCGGGAAGCTGATGCGAATTGCAGTGTCGGATCGGACACCGGAATTCAACGGCCGTGGAATTCCAAACGGCGCACGCCGTCCAACCCGAGCGGGTCGGATTGGATCCGGGCGTAGCAAGCGGCGCAAAGGTCGAAGGTTTGATCGAGGGGAACCACGGGCCGCGCCAGTTCCGCGGAGTCATCGAGGGTGTCGTCGGATGCCGCGAGGTAATCTTCCATCGCGTCCAAAGGGTCGAGCGGTTCGTGCTCCAAGGCGGTGTCGTCGTTCGCGGCCGGATGGCCGATCAGTTTGGCTTCCATGCGGAGTTCGTAGCGGGCGTCGTGCGGCGATTGGAGTTCCGTGCCACAGTAATCGCAGGAGATGAGTACTTGCTGCATGGGATTGTGACCTCGGGTCGACCGAACGCGGGCGGGGAGCGGAAAAGGAACGGCGCCGGCGAACGGTATCCCTTAAGGATTCACGATTCCCCCATCGACTGTCAAGCGGAATTTTGCGCGACGCCCCTCGGCGCTTTCCCGTCCGATCCCCGTCGGGTTCCGCGTTAACTCATCGGGGCGGTGTCGCGTTCGCGGTGCAAGCTTGGTACTACGAGGCGGTGGGGCGGACCCCGGAAACACCGCCGCTCCTGAAACGTGACAAACTGGTCGCGCCCGTGTACCAAGCCGCGCTCACCGAGATCCGGGAAGCCCGCCTCGCCCCGTTGCCACTGGTCGCCTTGCCAGGGATCAAGATCACCGCGGCGTTGAAGCTCGTCCCCGAATACGTCAGTATGCGGCAATACATCCCTTACGACGGCGTGCCCTGAGCGGGTGGGGTCATACCCTAGACACCACGCCTCCACCCCGCTGCAAGCACATGATCGAACTCGAAGGCCTGACGAAATCGTTTGCCGGGCCGGATGGGAAACCCGTGTTCGCCGCCGAGGACGTGAGCTTCTCGGTTAAGCCCGGGGAAGTCTTCGGCTTGCTCGGACCCAACGGGGCCGGGAAAACCACGACGCTGCGGATGCTCTGCACGGTGCTGAAGCCGACGGCCGGGTTCGCGTCCATCGCCGGGTTCGACGTCGGCACGCAGCCATCGGAGGTTCGGAAGTCGATCGGGTTCCTCTCGGCCAACACCGGCGTCTACGACCGCATGACGGCCCGCGAGATGGTGACGTACTACGGACGACTCTACGGGTTGAGCGGGAAGATCCTCGACGACCGGCTCGACGTTCTCTTCGACCAATTGCAGATGAACGATTTCCGCGATGTCGTCGGCGGGCGGCTCAGCACGGGGATGAAACAGAAGGTTTCCATCGCCCGGGCGCTCGTCCACGATCCGCCGGTGTTGATCTTCGATGAACCGACCAATGGCCTCGATGTCCTTGTGCAGCGGGCCGTGCTCCAGAACATCGCCGCCCTGCGATCGCAAGGGAAAACCATCCTGTTCAGCACGCACAACATGAACGAGGTGCAGAAGTTGTGTGACCGCGTCGCCATCATGGCGAAGGGCCGCATCGCCGCCTGCGGGACCCTGCCCGAACTCCGCGAGCAGTTCCAACAGGACGACCTCGAAGAGCTTTTTTTCAGCTTGGTGTCGTAATGCGTACCTTCCGGGTAGCACGACACGACCCGCCGCTAGCGCGGTGTCGGCTTTTTCGCGGACTTCCCCAACCACTTTCGCGCGGGAAATTGCGATCCCGC
>JANOSQ010000365.1:0-4641 GCA_031415915.1 Fimbriiglobus sp.
CGGTAGCCGGGAGCGACGTAGGCTTCGTAGCCGATGATCGGGTTGATGCCGCCCTTTTTGCACTCGTTGTAGAACTCGATGGCCCCGTACAAATTGCCGTGATCGGTGATGGCGCAGGCGTTCATCCCGAGGGCTTTAGTCTGGGCGACGAGGGCGGGGATACGATTGAATCCGTCGAGCAGGCTGTAGTGTGTATGCAGGTGCAAGTGGGCGAACGAGCGGTCGGCCATGAACGATCTCGGAGACGGACGGGGAACGGGGAATTATATGGAAGCGCCTGCGGCGATCACGCTTCGCCCAAGCGCCCGTACAGGCCCGTCACGTACGCCATGCGTTCAATGATGCCGCCGGGAAACTGGTCCGCGCGAACCCGCCATTGCCAATTCCCTCGCGGGATGCCGGGGACGTTCATCCGCGCCTCGCCGCCGAGGCCCAATACATCTTGCAGCGGCGCCACCGCCAGCACCGCCACACTGGCCCACGCCAAACGGATCATCTCCTCGTTCGGCTGGCCCATGCCGTGGCCGAGGTAGTCGTTGATCTTCTGCCGGTCGTTCCAGTTCAGCCCGTGGTACCAGCCGTTGGTCGTGTCGTTGTCGTGGGTGCCGGTGTAGACCACCGTGTTCGGTTCGTAGTTGTGCGGCCAGTACGGGTTGCTCGCCTCGCCGAGCATGAAATGCAAGACGCGCATCCCCGGGAGGTTGAACGCCGTGCGGAGTTCGTGCACGTCCTTCGTGATCAACCCGAGATCCTCGGCGATCAACGGTAAGCTGCCGAGGGCTTTGTGAACGGCGTGGAAGAACCGGGCGCGGGGGCCATCGACCCACACGCCATTCAGCGCGGTTGTGTCCTCGGCGGGGACGTGCCACGCCGCCGCGAAGCCGCGGAAGTGGTCGAGCCGGATCCAATCGACCTGCGTGAGCTGACGCTTCAACCGGGCGATCCACCACGCGTATCCGTCGCGCTGCATCGCGGCCCAATCGTAAAGCGGGTTGCCCCAAAGCTGACCTGTTTCGGCGAAGTAATCGGGCGGCACCCCGGCGACCGCGGTCGGCTTGCCCACGGCATCGAGCAAGAAGAGTTCCGGGTTCGCCCAGACGTCCGCCGAGTCCCCGGCGACGAAGATCGGCGCATCGCCGATGAGCTTGATCCGCTTGCTTTGGGCGAAGCCCCGCAGCGAGTTCCACTGCCGGTCGAACAGGAACTGCCCGACGCGGTGGATGCGGATTTCCTCGGCGAGCTCCTCCTCGAGCGCGGCCAGCGCCACCGGTTTCCGCTTGCGGACGTCCTCCGGCCAATCGAGCAACGCCGCCCCGCCGAAGCCATCGCGAAAGGCCATGAAGCGAGCGTAGTCGTCGAGCCAACCCGCTTCCTGTTTGCAATAGGCGTCGAACTCGCGCGCCAAGCCGGCGCCGTTCAACCTCGCCGCTGCGGTGCGAACCAAACTCCATTTGAATGGGGTCACCGCTTCGAAATCGACACGATCATCGCGGAAGGAGCGGCCGTCCAGATCGCCGTTCGAGATCAACCCCTCGCGCAGCAGCAACTCGGGCGACAGCAGCAGCACGTTCCCGGCGAACGCGGAGTACGACTGATACGGGGAATCGCCGAAGCCGGTCGGCCCGAGGGGCAAAACCTGCCACCACTGCTGTTTCATCGCGGCGAGCGTTTCGACCCAGCGGTACGCCGTCGGCCCGAGGTCGCCGATGCCGTACGGCCCCGGCAGACTCGACGGGTGTAGTAGGATCCCGGAAGAACGCGGTAACGTGGCCGGGGACATGGAGCGACTCCTTTCGACCATCACTTGGCCGCGACCTTGCGTTCGGCCCAACGCGGGACTTTTTCGGCGATCTTGACCGCGCGGCGGTGACCCCGCGCAGTTGTGGGTTTCATCGTGCCGGGATAGCGACCGAGTGCGGCATAAGCCGTCAACGTCTCAGCCCTACGCAGATACTTCGGGAATACAATTTTGGCTACCACGAGCAGATCCAGCAGCTTCGCGATGTTGTGGTGTACGGGAAGTCGATGCCGTGCTTGATAAACACCGCTTTGATGGCTTTCTCGACCGACTGTTGCGCATCGAAGCAGAGATCCTCCAAGTACACACCTTCAAGTGCTTGACCCGCGCGGATGAAGTTGCTTCTGGCCCGATTGAGCCATTCCTGGGGATCGTCGGCGGATTGTAGCTCGTTTGCCATAGATGTTTCGTCCCTCGCGGAGGGCGGGATAGTAGACCAGACACCACGAATCCCGATATCGCTGAATCCCAATATCGCTCGATATCTTCAGGCGTCGCCAGAACCACATCTACGGAGTGCTTGATCCCCGAAAGGGTTCGGTAGATCGCAGTCGCCACGCGATCGTGGTTATACTTCCCGCCATTGATCACCAGCAAATCCAAGTCGCTGTGTTCGGTCATCTCGCCGCGCGCCGCGGAACCGAACAGCACGATCGACTCCGGCTCGCACGCCTCGACGACGCGGCGCACCACCTCGGCCAACAACTTGCGGCTCGGCCGTTTCGGGACTCGTTTCTTCGCAGTTTTCGCGACCATAACGCAGTATACCTCACGCCGGATGGGTATGGTATTCTGAGGGAGGAGGCAAGCGATGAAGAAATCGACCATCCACGACCGCGGGCGGGGCCCGGAGATCGAAGGCACGCGGATCACCGTGTACGACGTGATGGATTACTACCTCGACGGCTGGCCGGCGGGCCGCATCGCCAACTGGCTGGCGCAGACCACGCCCGACATCCAAGCGGCCATCGACTACATCGAAGCGCACCGGCCGGAGGTCGAAGCGGAGTACCGCAAGATCGTCGAGCGCGCCGAGCGGGGCAAACCGCCTGAGGTGCAGGCGATCTACGAAGTGAGTCGCGAACAAGTGGCGGCGAAGAAAGGGGAGATCCTCCAGAAGGCACGGGAGCGGAAGTGCAGAGTCCGCGCTTGACAGGCCATCGCTGCGCGGCGAATCTGACGGGAATTCCCCAGCCGGTACGCCGGATGATTCCTGTTTGGCGGTAGGAGGAGACTCGATGCCGGTCAGCTTTCTCCCGTGTATCTTTCCGATGTTGCTCGTTTGTGTACCACTGCTGTTCCTCGCCAAGGGCCGCAAACCATTTCTCCGAGCGACTTCCGCATCAGCATCGGTGCTAGTCTTGCTGTTTCTTTGGGTGTACGTCCCCGGCTGGGTCTTGATGGTTAAGGCGGACCGCGGTGACGCGGCAGCCATGTACGAGTTGGCGCGGTGGACCGAGAATCACGACGAGCAGGTGGGTGCGTTTGTGCTGTGGCCCGTCTCCCCCGACGTGTTAGGCGGGTACGCTTGGCTTGAAAAGGCCGCCGCGTTGGACTACCCGCCAGCCGTGTACGCGGTGGGCGTGCGGCTCAAGCACGGGGATCATGTGCCCCAGCCGCGCGACTGGAACGGGCCAGCGGGCAACCACTTCCCACAGCCCGCTCGTGGCCAAACTCTGATCGACAAGGCGCTCAGGTTGGGGTATCAGCCGACGATCGAAGAGGAGTACTTCTACTGGCAGCAGTATCGCAAGTAAGACACGCTGCCCCAGAAACTTTATCTATTGGCAGGGTAGAGGAGCGGAGGCTCTCCACTCCGGTTGGCCGGGCCAGCCCACTTCGCAACTCTACTTCGCAACCACCGGGTTCCGCAGAATGCCGCGGTGTATGATCCGGCGAACGGCGACACACTCAGCCACAGATCGATCACGGCGGTGTGATCAGAGTCACGGTCGGAAAATAAGTTCGATAGCGGGCCGCGTCTCGGGTCACCAGCGTCCACTTCTCCAGTTCGGCGTGCGCTCCGATGTAGAAATCCGGTAGCGGGGTTGTCTTGGTTCCACCACTGCGACGATACTTCAGGTGGGCTTGCGACGCGATCCATCCCGCGTCGTAGGGCAAGGGCAGTCGGTGGAACAGGGCCGGATCCAGCCAGCGATCCAGATCGGAAGCCGAAGCGAACGCCGGAGCGAGTTCCGCGTAAATGATCGGGTTGATGCAGAGCGCGCCCTGCGCGAGCGCGAGCCGAAGCTGCTTTTCGGACCACGCAAGCCAAACGGGATCGGCCGTCGCGATGTCCAATAAGACGTTCGTATCGAAGAGCCTCATTCTTCACCGCGGCTCAGTGCGAGAATGTCCGCCGTCGTCGCACCCGGAAGAGCGGCGCCGCGGGCGCTGCGCAGCCAAAGTTCGACTGCCGGCTGCGGCATCCGCTGCAGGCGCAATTCCTCCAGCCACCCAGCAAGCTCATCCACTTGCGGGGCCGACAGCTTTTCGATGGCCTCTTCGATTTCCGCAATCGTACTCATGGCACCTCCAGTATATCTCACTCCGCCACCACCGGGTTCCGCAGGACGCCGATCCCCGCGATCTCCACTTCCACCACGTCGCCCGCTTTGAGCAGTACCGGCGTCGGCTTGCGCGAGATGCCCACGCCCGGCGGGGTGCCGGTGAAAATCAGGTCGCCCGGTTCCAGCGTGTACACCTGCGTGATGAACGCCAGCATCGCCGGCACGCCGAAGATGAATTCCTTCGTGCTGCTGTTTTGCATCGTCGTCCCGTTCAGCCGCAGCTGAATCTGGAGATTGTGCGGGTCGAGTCCCTCGTCCGGCGTCACGATGACC
>JANOSQ010000366.1:0-2441 GCA_031415915.1 Fimbriiglobus sp.
AACGCCGATGATCGCGAGGCCCTTGTCAGCGAATTTTTCGTGTAGTTCAAACAGCACCGGCATCGTCCGGATGCACGGCCCGCACCAGTAGCCCCAGAACTCGAGTAGGACGACTTTGCCTTTGAGGTCGTCGAGTTTGACGGCGTCGCCTTTCCAACCCATCACTTCGATCAGCGCCGGTGCGGGTTTGCCGAGCAAGCTCAACAGCGCCGTCGGCGGGAGTTTGATCTCGGGCGACTCGAACTCGCTCCGGTCCTTCGGTACCGTCAGCTCGACATCTTTCTTCCCGAGGTACTCCGAACCGTAAATGTTGAATTTGTAATCGCCCGCCGGGAGTAGGAATTCGAGTTGCCCGGACTCGTTCGCATTGAAAGCGATTCGATGGCCCGATTTCGTGATCGCATAGCAATGAAAATGGTCCGTTTGGCCCGACTTTTTCAACTCCGCGCAAGTGGCGTTCAATTTCACTTTACAGATCGGTTTCAATTCGATGGCCAGGTCCGGTTTGAGAGCCATCGCCGCGGGTGAGATCGAGCCGAGTCCCAGGAGGTCGTTCGCTTCGTCCCAAGCGAGGATGCAGCGCCCGGCGAAGGATTCGTCCGCGGTGTCGATCTTCACTCGGCCTGAGTCATCGGTCTTCCGGGGTTTGTAGATCGTCCATTTGTCTTCCCCCTCTTTCGTTTTTGCATCCCGTTCTTTATCCATGCTGGTGCCGATGCTCACCCCTTTGGCGGGCTTGCCATCGGGCGTCGTCACGACCACCGTGTAGCTCTTCGGGAAATGGGCGAAGTCTTTCGGCGCTTTATTCAGGGTCATCCTGAGCAGTTTCAAGCCGGGCTCGTCGACGGTTTTCGGTCGCGCGCCGCCCGGTTCCGCGTGGAAGCAGAAGCGGATTCCGTCGCCGACTCGTTCGTAAACCCCGGTGAGAGTGCCCGCGGGAATCTTGACGGGGCCGACTTCTTTCAAGTCGTACTCCTCGAGTTTCAAATCGATCTGCCCGACCTTCCCGGCCGGATCGAGTGCCAGCGTCCCCTTCAGCGGTGGCTTCAGACCCAAGAAGCTCTCGACCGAGATCGCGCGGTCCCGGACGATCACCTTCGAACTCCACACCATCGCCAAGGCATCGCTCCCCTGCGCCCGGCTCGCGGAATCGAACAGCCAAGTTCCCTGCAGTTCGTCCACAGTCAGTTTTTTCGGTTCGTCGGCCAACAGAGCAGACCCCGAGAGGAACAGTCCGAGGGCGAATAGCACTTTCATGGGGAGCCTCGGCGCGAATGTTGGAGTTTGGAAAGAATAGACGATCGACGGCAGACATCAGATGTCAGTTGCCGCGTTCACAGCGGGCTGGCGCCCAAGTCGCGGAGGCGGTTGCGGAGGTATTTGGCGCGCTCGGCGTTGCGGTCTTCGCCGTCGAGGTGCTTGCCGGCGAGTTTCTGCAAGTGCGCCGATTGCGTGTGGATGAAGAGTTGATTCAGCGTCGTCGGCGGCAGGTCGTCGAGTAGGCCCAAATGGATGCCGAGGCGCACCGCGGAAAGCAGTTCCATCGTCTCCTCGGCCGTGATCATGGTGGCGCTGCCGAGGGTGCCGATGGCCCGTGCGACCCGGTCTTGCTCGGCTTGGCGGCGTTCCTTCAGCAGCACGCTCCGCGCGTGGCGTTCGTACTGGAGGATCATCGCGATCACTTCGCGGATCTCGGCGAGCAAGCGCGGCTCCGATTTGCCGAGCGTCACTTGGTTGCTGATTTGGTACAAGTCCCCGCTCGCCCGACTCCCTTCGCCGTACAGCCCGCGGACGACGAGGTTGATCTTCTGCAACGCCTTGAAGACTTTCTCGATCTGCTTGGTGATCCCGAGGGCGGGGAGGTGCAGCATGACGCTGGCGCGCATGCCGGTGCCGACGTTGGTCGGGCAAGCGGTGAGGAAGCCGAAGCGGTCGTGGAAGGCGTAAGGCAGGCGGGCTTCGAGGTTGTCGTCCACCGCGTCGATCTGCTCCCACGTTTCTTCGAGGGACATCCCCGAGCGCATCACTTGGATGCGCAGATGGTCTTCTTCGTTCACCATGACGCTGACCGATTCGCGCGTATCGAAGGCGACCCCGCGGGGGCCTTCGAGGGCGTTGGCGAGTTCGCGGCTGATGAGCTGCCTCTCGACGAGGAAGAGCCGGTCGAGCGGCATGAGGCCCATCACACTCAGGTATTCGAGCCGCGGGGCGATGTCCGACTTGGCCACGGCCTCGCGGACGCGCTGTTCGATCTCGGCTTTCTGATGGTTGTCGGCGCGCGTGGTGAACGGCAGACCGGTGAGGTTGCGGGCCAAGCGGATGCGGGTGGAGACGACGACGTCGGACTCCGGGCCGGTGCCGCGCAGCCACTCGCCGAGGTTGGGGAGCAGGCTATCGAGGTTCATCCGCCCCTACTTTCTGTCGAATGCGGTCCCGGAGGG
>JANOSQ010000367.1:0-20588 GCA_031415915.1 Fimbriiglobus sp.
TAACCGTTCACCGGGTAAACGCCTAAAATTCAGGGACCTTATCGCTCAATTTCACATATTCGAGTCGAATTTGTCTCAAATATGTATGTTCGGAACTCGAAATCGCCTGAAAAACAGCGGCAAAACCCAGTGAACGGTTACACAATTGCGAGAGCCGGATCTGGTTTTGTTTGTGGCTCCGGTGGTAATACAGAGCTGCGGAACCCGCCAATGTAGTCCTGAGCCAATTCACCCAAGCCTGTGGGTGTGAGCAATTTCGCCACGTTCGCCGGGTACGAATGACGGTTTTCGTCCACAGAGAGGTAACGACAAACTTCTGCGAATGATGTCGCAAGCCACGCTTCGGTGGTGTCTGTGATCTTCGCTTTTGCAACTTGTGTCGCGAGTGTAGAGTCAAACGGCATCGGAATAAACCTCAGGTATTTGCGTATAGTCTATCACAGAGATTCTCGTAAGCCACCCCCTTCCAATTGGTAAAACAATCCGGGCCGCTCCGCTTTCCCACCCGGTTTTTCCGATGAAACGCTCGCTCGGGTTTCCGCTCCTCGCTCTCGCTGCCGCGCTCGGGTGCGTCCGCCCGCCTGCGGCCGTGGTGCAGACGCCGCCGGCCCAAGTGATCGTCGCGATGCCCTCGGTTAAGGATGTCACCGACTACGAAGATTTCACCGGCCGCACGGTCGCATCCAAATCCGTCGACATCAAGTCCCGGGTGACCGGGGAATTGCTCAAACCGCTCCATTTCGTCGACGGGGCCGATGTGAAAGAAGGCGATCCGCTGTTCGATATCGATTCGAAGACTTACCGGGCCGAGTACGAGCGCGCCGTGGCGACCGTCGCGCAAGCCGAGACCAAGGTCACCCGGCTGGAACGCGACTTCAAGCGGGTGGAGGAATTGAAAAAGAAAGATTCGATCAGCCCCGAAGAATACGACCGCGTCGTCGGGGATCGCGCCGAAGCGATCGCCGCGGTGGAAGTCGCGAAGCGCCAAGCGACGGCGGCGAAGAACTTCGTCGACTATTGCCGCATCACCGCGCCCATCAGCGGGCGGCTCAGCAAGCGGGCCTTCGATCCCGGCAGCCTCGTGAAGGCCGACGAAACCCTGCTGACGAGCATCGTGGCGCTCGACCCCATGTACGCCGATTTCGACATCGACGACCGCACGGTGCTCCGCGTCCGCCGGCTCATCGAAAGCGGCGCGGTGACCTCGGCGCGCGACGTGAAGACCACAGTGCGCATCGGCCTCCCGGACGAAGAGGGCTTCTCGCGGGACGGTGTCATCACGTTCATCGACAACCAATTGAACCCCGGCACCGGCACCATCCGCCTCCGCGCCGAAATGGCCAACCCGACCAAATTGATTTCGCCGGGCATGTTCATCCGCGTGCGGGTGCCCATCGGCACGCCCAAGCGCGAGATCCTCGTGCCCGAAGTGGCCATCGGCACCGACCAAGGTTTGAAGTACGTCTACGTGGTGAACGACAAAGACGAAGTGGAATCGCGCCGCGTGGAACTCGGCCTGCCCCAAGATGATTTGCGCGTCGTGCGGCCGGTGGCCGGGGATGCGAAATCGGGCGTGAAAGCGACCGATCGGGTGATCGTGAAGGGGCTGCAACGCGTCCGCGAAAAAGCCAAAGTGGCGCCCATGATGGAAACGCCACCGACGACGAACAAGGGGTGATGCGCCGTGCTCGCTCGCTTTTTCATCGACCGCCCGATTTTCGCGGCGGTCATCTCGATCCTCATCGCGTTGGCCGGCGGAATCGCGGCTTTCCGATTGCCCGTGTCCCAGTTCCCGCCCGTCACTCCGCCGACGATCCAAGTCGATTGCAACTACTCCGGCGCCAGCGCCGAGGTGGTGTCGAAGACCATCGCGTCGCCGCTGGAACAGCGCGTCAACGGCGTCGAGCGGATGCTCTACATGTCGTCGCAGTGCACCAACGACGGCAGCTACACGCTGACGATCACCTTCGAACCCGGCACGAATTTGAACTTGGCGCAAGTACTCGTGCAGAACCGCGTGAACCTCGCCATTCCGGAACTGCCCGAGGTCGTGCGTTCCACGGGCGTCACGGTTCGCAAGCGCTCACCCGAACTCCTGTTGACGTTCGCGCTGATGTCGAAGTCCGGCAAGTACGACCAAGTTTACTTGAGCAACTACGCGGTGCTGCACCTCCGCGAAACGCTCTCGCGTATCCCCGGCATCAGCGACGTGACCATTTTCGGCCAGCGCGACTACAGCCTGCGCATCTGGATCAAACCGGGCCAGCTCGAAGCCAAACAACTCACGGTGCTCGACGTGGTCGGGGCGATCAAAGCCCAGAACGCGGAGGTCGCGCTCGGCAACGTCAACCCCGAGCCGCGCGAGTTCACCATCACCAGCCTCGGCCGGCTCGATACCGTCGAACAGTTCGAAGACATCATCGTGAAGACCGGCCCGGACGGGCAACTCGTCCACCTGCGCGAGGTGGCCCGGGTCGAACTCGCGGCGAAATCGAGCGACATCACCAACCGCTTCGACGGCTGGCAAACCGTCGGGTTGGCGATTTTCTTGACCCCGGACGCCAACGCGATCACGACTTCCGCGGAACTGAAGAAGACGATGGCGGAGCTGAGCGGAGACTTCCCGCCGGAGATGGAATACGAACTCGGCTACGACACCACCCCTTACATCGAATCGTCGATCTATAAAGTCTTCGAGGCCCTCCGCGATTCGATCATCCTCGTCGCCATCGTGGTCCTCGTCTTCCTCCAAAGTTGGCGCTCCGCACTCATCCCGCTCGCCACGGTGCCGGTGGCCATCATCGGCACCTGCGGGGCGATGGCCGTGGTCGGCTTCGGGTTGAACAACCTCACGCTCTTCGGGTTGGTGCTCGCCGTGGGCATCGTCGTCGACGACGCCATCGTGGTCGTCGAAGCGGTGCAGCACCACATCGAGGCGGGGTTGGCGCCGCGCGAAGCGACGGCCAAAGCGATGGAGGAAGTGGCCGGACCGGTCGTGGCCGTGGGGGTGGTCCTCTGCGCGGTCTTCGTGCCCTGCATGTTCTTCCCCGGAATCGTCGGCCAGTTCTTCCGGCAGTTCGCGCTGACCATCGCCATCAGCACGATGATTTCGACCTTCAACAGCCTCACGCTCAGCCCGGCGCTCGCGTGCTTGCTGCTGCAGAAGAAAGATGCCAAACCCGACTGGATCACGCGCGGTATGCGGCTCCTCTTCGGTTGGCTCTTCTGGCTCTTCAACCGGCTGTTCGACCGATTGGGTCGCGGCTACGTCGGCTTGGTCGGCAAGCTCATCCGCATCCCGGCGCTCGTGTTGCTCGTCTACGCGGCCCTCGTCGGGCTGGGTTACCGCGGCTACGCGAAGCTGCCGACGGGGTTCATCCCTTCGCAAGACAAAGGCTACCTCATCGCCAGCGTGCAGCTGCCGGACGCCGCCAGCGCCGAGCGGACGCGGGAGACGATGGACACCGCCGCGAAGATCGCCCTCGAATGCACCATCGAAGTGCCTGCGAAGGAGGGCGAAGAGGGGGCCGTGGACAAGGAGAAGGACGGCGTGAAGCGCTGGGTCCGGCCGGTAAAGCCGGTGGCCCACGTCAACGCGGTCGCGGGGAACTCGTTCGTGCTCAGCGCCTACGGTTCGAACTTCGGTTCGATGTTCATCATCCTCAAACCCTTCGCCGAGCGCACCGACCCCGCCTTGTACAGCGAAGCGGTAGCGCAGGAGATCCGCAAGAAGATGACCGGCGGCGTTCCCGAGGCGTCGATCAATATTTTCGGCGCACCCGCGGTGCCGGGGTTGGGCCGGGCCGGCGGGATCAAGTTCATGGTGCAAGATCGCGGCGAAATGGGCCCGCGCAGCTTGCAAGCCCAGACGGAGAACCTGATCGAGAAAGGGAACAAGCAGCCGAGTTTGATCGGCCTGTTCACCGTCTACAAGACGAGTTCGCCGCAGTTGTCCGTGACCGTGAACGAAGCCAAGTGCAGCGACGCGGGCGTGGAACCGCTCGATGTGTACGCCACGATGCAGGCGACCCTCGGCCAGCGCTACGTCAACGATTTCAACTTGCTCGGTCGAACGTGGCAGGTGAACGTGCAATCGGAGCCGGGCTCGCGCAATGCGATCGAAGATGTGAAATACCTGCGGGTCCGGAGCAAAGCGGGTGCGCTCGTCCCGTTGAGCACGCTGGCGGAAGTGAAGTCGATCAGCGGGCCGCTGGTCATCACGCGCTACAACATGTATCCCGCCGCGGCGATCAACGCCAGCGTGGCGCCGGGGGCCAGCAGCGGGGAAGCGACCGCCGTCCTGGAGCAACTCGCCCGCTCCGAACTGCCGACGAACATGGGATCCGAGTGGACCGAACTCACGTTCATCGAGCAGCGTTCCCGGGATACCGGCATGGCCGTGTTCGGCCTCGCGGTGCTGGTAGTCTTCCTCGTCCTCGCCGCGCTCTACGAGAGTTGGACGCTGCCGCTGGCCGTGATCCTTGTGGTGCCTACGTGCGTGGCCTGCTCCCTCGCCGGGGTCTGGGTCACCAACTGGGACAGCGTGACCGCGGCCGATTTCGACATCCCTTGGTCGGGTTGGAATCCCGTCGCCTCGATCGGCATCTTGAAACCGGGCGTGACCTACGGCGTGAACGTGACCGAAGCGGTCGGGCTGAAGAAGCAGGACGTGAACCTGTTCACGCAGGTCGGGTTCGTCGTGCTCATCGGCCTCGCCTGTAAGAACGCGATCCTGATCGTCGAGTACGCCAAGAAGCGCCGCGATGCGGGGGCCGATCGACGCACGGCGATCCTCGACGCCTGCGCTCTCCGCCTGCGGCCGATCCTCATGACGAGCTTCGCGTTCATCCTCGGCGTGATGCCGCTCGCCTTCGCCAGCGGGGCCGGCGCCGAGATGCGGCAGGCGCTGGGCATCGCGGTCTTCTCCGGCATGATCGGCGTCACCCTGTTCGGCGTGCTGCTGACGCCGGTGTTCTACGTCGTCGTCGATCGCATCGCGGAAGGGCGCATCTTCCGGGCGCAGTACTTCCGCGCGGTGGGAACGCACGCGATGAATGTGCTGGCGCTGCGGTTGCCACGCCGTTGGGCGATGTGGGTTTGGGCGAAAGCCGCGGCGCGGATCGCGGCGCGGCGGCCGTTCGTCAGCGGTTCGTGAGTATTTCCGAGCCGGACGCGTGAGCGACTGTCGATTGCAAGACCGTCGCTCACGCTTCCGGCTCCGAAGGAATGAATCCCGAGGTTCTCCGTGTTCGCTCGCTTCTTCATCGATCGGCCGATCTTCGCCGCGGTACTGTCCATCCTCATCACGCTCGGCGGCGCCGTCGGCCTCCAACGCTTGCCGGTGGCCCTCTACCCCGAGATCACCCCGCCGACGATCGAGGTTTCGACCAGCTACCCCGGCGCGCACTCGCGCACGATTGCGGATACGGTCGCCGCGCCGATCGAGCAGCAGGTGAACGGCGTCGAAGAGATGCTCTACATGACGAGCACGTCGACGAACGACGGCAACTACACGCTGACCGTGACCTTCCGCCCCGGGGCCGACCTCAACATCTCGCAAGTCCTCGTGCAGAGCCGGGTGAACACGGCGTTCAAAAACCTCCCCGCCGAGGTTCAACGCCGCGGGGTGACGGTCAAGAAGAAGTCGGCGAACGTACTGATGATCGTGAACCTCAAGTCGAAGGATCCATCCCGCAAGGAACTCTACCTCAGTAATTACGCCACGATCCAACTGCGCGACGAGCTCGCCCGGATCGAGGGCGTCGGCGATATCGTCTTCCTCGGCCAGCGCGACTACGCCATGCGGATTTGGGTCGATCCGAGCAAGCTCGCCTCGCGCGGGCTGACCCCCGAAGATGTGACCCACGCCATCGAACAGCAGAACGCCCAAGTCGCCGCGGGGCAGATCGGCCAGCCGCCGGTGCCGACGGGGCAGGCGTTCCAATTCACCATCAACACGCTCGGCCGGCTTTCGGAGCCGGCGCAGTTCAACGAGATCGTGCTGAAGACCGACGCCGACGGGCGGGCCATCCGCATGAAGGACGTGACCGAGAAGATCGAACTCGGCGCCGTGACCTACGACCAACTCTGCACGCTCGACGGCCAGCGCTCGGTGGCGCTGTCGGTCTACCCGCTGCCGGGGGCGAACGCGTTGGCCACGGCCAAGGCCGTGAAGGAGAAGATGAAGGAACTGAAAACGCGTTTCCCCGAGGGCGTGGAGTACGAGATCGTCTACGACACGACACCGTTCGTGCAGGAGTCGATCGACGAGGTCTTTTTCACGCTGCTGCTCGCGGTCGGTTTGGTCGCCGCGGTCATGCTGCTCTTCCTGCAAAGCTGGCGCTCGGCGCTGATCCCGCTCGCGGCGGTGCCGGTCGCCATCATCGGCACCTTCGGCGTGATGGCGCTGATGGGCTTCAGTTTGAACACACTCACGCTCTTCGGGTTGGTGCTGGCGGTCGGCATCGTGGTGGACGACGCCATCGTGGTCGTCGAAGCGGCGGAGTACCATTTGGGCCGGGGCTTGAACGCCAAAGACGCCACGGCTCAAGCGATGACCGACGTCGCGGGCCCGGTGATCGCGGTGGGGTTGGTGCTCGCGGCGGTGTTCATCCCGTGCGTGTTCATCGAAGGGATCATCGGTCAGTTCTTCCGTCAGTTCGCCGTGACCATCGCCATCAGCACGCTGATCTCGACGTTCAACTCGCTCACGCTCACCCCGGCACTCTGCGCATTGCTACTGGAAAAACAGGATCACGGTGGCCGACGCAAGAACCCGCTCCCGAAGCTGGCGTATGCGTTACTCCTCGGCTACGCGGGCTTCGAAGCGCTGCGGCACTTCCAACCGGGGTGGGCGCAACCGATTTCGGACTGGTGGACGCGTTCGCTCGAAAGCATCCAGTTTCCCTCGGAATTGGCCCGCTTCGCGTGTACCGGAATCACCGTCGGATTGCCCTTCGCCGTCGCGGGCTATTTAGTCGCGCCGCTGTTGAACTGGATCCTGAGTTGGTTCTTCTACGCCTTCAACGCCGCCTTCGGGTTCGCCACCCGCGGCTATCTGCTCGTCGTGCGCTTGCTGCTCGTTCTCTCCGTCGTGGTTCTGTTGCTTTATGCGGGCCTCCTGTACGGCACCTACCGCGTCATGATGACGACGCCGTCCGGGTTCATCCCGCAGCAAGACAAGGGCTACCTCATCGTGAATCTGCGGATGACCGACGCCTCGTCGCTGACGGAGACGCAGAAGTCGGTGACGCAGCTCGAAGCGCTGGCCCGCGACATCCCCGGCGTCAACCACACCGTCGCCGTGTCGGGACAGTCCGCGCTGCTCGGCGGCAGTTCGTCGAACCTCGCCACCATCTACGTGATGCTCGACGAATTCGAGCACCGCTTGGCATTCGGTGGAACCGCCGACGGCATCGCCGAGAAGCTCCGGCTGAAATGGCTGGGCGAAGCGCGCGACGCCACCATCACCGTGCTCGGGGCGCCGCCCGTCGATGGCCTCGGGGCCGCCGGGGGCTTCCGCATCATGATCGAGGATCGCGCCGCCAACGATACGAAAGGCTTCGCCCTCCAGCGCGTCGGCGACCGCACCGTCGAAGAGGGCAACTCCACCGAGGAACTGCAGGGGCTGTTCTCCGGCTTCCAAGCCGATTCGCCGTGGGTCGAACTGACCCTCGACCGCGAGAAGGCCGAGAGCAGCGGCGTCCGCATCCGCGACATCCAAGAGGCGATGGAGAAGTTCTTCGGTTCCGAATACGTCAACGACTTCAACCGCTTCGGCCGGACGTGGCAGGTGATCGTGCAGGCCGACGCCAAGTTCCGCGACAAGCTGAAGTCGCTCGGCCAAGCCCAAGTGAAGAACGCCAAAGGCGAGATGGTGCCGTTGAAGGTGTTCCTCGGCAACCGCAGCACGGTGGGACCGGTGATGGTGGTGCGCTACAACCTGCACCCGGTGAACCCGGTCACGGGCAACGCGAAGCCGGGGGTGAGTTCCGGCGAAGCGATCGCGTCGATGAAGGCCGTGACGGACCGCAACCTCGACCCCGGCATGAAGGCCGAGTGGACGGAACTCGCCTTCCTCCAGCTCGCCAGCGGCGACACGGCGCTCTGGGCGTTCGTGCTTTCCGTGGTGCTCGTTTTCTTGGTGCTGGCGGCGCAGTACGAAAGTTGGGCACTGCCGCTCGCGGTCATTCTGGTGGTGCCCATGTGCCTGCTCTGCGCCGCCGCCGGCGTCCGCATCGCGGGGCAGGACATCAACGTCTTCACGCAGATCGGCTTCGTCGTGCTCGTCGGCTTGGCGTGCAAGAATGCGATCTTGATCGTCGAGTTCGCGCGGAACCGGCACCTCGCCGGCGCAACCCGCACACAGGCGACGCTCGAAGCCTGCCAGCTGCGGTTGCGGCCCATCATCATGACCAGCGTCGCATTCATCCTCGGGGTCGTGCCGTTGGTGTTCGCCACAGGAGCGGGGGCCGAAATGCGCACGACGCTCGGCACCGCGGTCTTCGCCGGGATGATCGGCGTCACCGCATTCGGGGTGTTCCTCACGCCGGTCTTCTTCTTCGTCATCCAGTGGGCGAGCGACAAAATCCGGGGCGTGTCCGCTACTTCAATCCCTTCAGGAACGCCAGCAGATCGGCGAGTTCCTGCTTCGTGAGCTGCTGATCCAACCCCGCCGGCATCACCGAGACCGTACCGGGTTTGAAGGTGTCGATGTCGACACGGGGAATGGAAACCTCTTCGGTAGCGCTCACCGCGAGCACGACTTCGTCCGGCGAATCTTTCTTCAAGATGCCCGAGTGAGTGCGGCCGTCGAGGCGGACGACCTGCACCGGTTCGTAGCTGCGGACGAAACTGACGCCCGGCAGCACGATCGATTCGAGCAGATCCTTCTCGGATCGAATCGCCCCGATGCGCGTGAGGTCGGGGCCGAGTTTGCCGCCGACGTAGCCGATGGTGTGGCACGCGGCGCAGTTCGTTTTCGCGGAGTTGAACAGCACTTGGCCGCGCTTGCTGTCGCCGGGTTGGGTGCCGACGAGGAGCTTGTCGAGACTCGCCCGCCGCGCCTCGTGTTCTCTCTCGAGTTTGTCGAAGAATTGAACCGCTTCGATTTGCACGGGCTTGGGGTAGTTTGCGAAGATCGGTTTCAATTGCTCGAACCGCAGCGCGGCGCGCAGGGTCGGCGTGTCGAGCGCTTTCAGCAATGCGAGGCCGACGGTCGCATCCGGGTTCTTCGCGAAGATCTGCAGGAGTTTGTCGAGGTCGAGCGGGGAAACTTTCGGCAACTTCGCGACGAGGATCAGCGACCCCGACTCCGGCAGCTTGGCGTTCAACAGCACTTCGACCGCATCGGAGCGCAGCGTCGCGGGCTTCTCGGAGTCCAGTTGCTCGAAGACGAAGTCCCGCAGAGCGGTATCAAGAACCGCGGGTTTGACGACGACAAGCGCGAGGAGTCGGACCTGTGCGGCTCGTTTGGAATCGTCGGCGATCCCGTGCAATACGTTGTCGAGACCATCGGGGCGTTTCATCGAGACAGGGAAGCTCCGCAAGGCGGCGAGTGCCGCCGCAGTCCAACCCTCTTCGGTGTCCGACTTCATCAAGTTCTTCGTCACCCCTTCCAGCCAACTCGCCGGCGGTGCTTTCAATTTGGCCCGTGCCATGATTTGCACCGCGGGGAGGCGGTGGGCGTTCTCCGCGAGCATCGCTTGCACTTCGGCATTGCCCGCGAAGCGGACGACGCGTTCTGGATCCAGCGACTTCGCAAACGTCGCGGCGAGGTCCTTGCCCCAATCGGGATGTCGACCGGCGATCCACCAGACCGTCTCGCGGAGATCCACATCTTGGGAGTGGAGGTGCGGCTTCACTTCGGCGAAGGTGAGCTTGGCATCGGGGATTTGCTCGAGTGCGACGAGGGCGGCGCGGATGGCGCGCGGGGATTTGTGGGTCAGGCCACCGCGGGTGCTCGCCGCATCGCCCATATCAATGAGTGCGCGCGTGAGCGCCGTATCGACGACCGCATCATTGTCGACCTGACCGAGGGCTTGAAATAACTTCGGGGCTTCGGGTTTCCACTGAGGATCGACTCGCGTCAGCTCCGCAGCCAAGGAGCGACTCTTCAAATTCTTGCCCATCCAATCGGGCTGAGTGAGATCGATTTCGAGGATCTTCGATTCGCGCGTCGGCGCCGCTCCGATTTTACTCACCCGGTAGATCGCCCCCAGCACCTGCTTATTCGCCAACTGCGAACTCGGGCAGCAGAGCTTGTACCAACCGCCCGTGTCCAAGATCAGAATGTTGCCGTCGGGCGCCACGACGACGTCCGTCGGATGAAAATCGCGGTTGTCGGAGATCACGAAGTCGCTGTCAATCGTTTCGAAAGTCGCGCCCTTCGGCTTCAAAATGTGCCGGCTCACTTTCGACATGTTGAATTGGGCGCAGAAGAGATTGCCGAGGTATTCATCCCCGAATCTCGAATGATCGTATGTCACCAACCCGCTCGGCGCCGCCGGGCCCAAATGCGTCATCGGTTCCGACAGCTTCGGCCCCGTGCGGATGTGCCCGTCCAACACATCGTGATCTTTCCCGTACACCGCGCCGTAGGTCGCGTGGATAATCCCATCGCGCTTGCCGCCCGCGGGGTGCTGGAGAAAGGTCGTGGAGAAGAAGACATCGCCTTTCACAAACGCCACGCCGACGGGGTTGTCCATGCCGCCGGTCATCACCACTTCGATGTTCTTGCCGTCCGGGTCGGCGCGAAAGATGTGCGCGGCCCGCGTTTTGAACTTCTTGCCGCCTTTCAGCGTGAGTTCCTGTTCCGCGAAAGCCCCCTTCGTCCAATAGATCTTGTCGTCGTGCCCGAGGTAGGGGCCGTGCAGGTCGTTCGCGCAGCCGGTGAGCGTCTTGCCGTCGAACCAGACTTCGCGCTTGTCGGCCTTGCCGTCGTCGTCGGTGTCGGTCAGTTTCAGGATCACCGGCGGAGCCGCGACGTAGAGCGACCCCATGCACCAGAGAGTCCCTTGCAGGAACGAAAGCTTGTCGGCGAAGACGACCGACTTGTCGAAGACGCCGTCTTTCTTCGACGATTCGAGCCTCACGATGCGGTGAGTCGGGTTCTTCAATTGCTCGGTCGGTTTGTCGTTGGAGCCGGACGAATCGGAGACGTAGAGCCGGCCCTCACGGTCGAAGCTACCGTTGACGGGCCGATCTACCTGCGGCGACCCTGCGACCTTCTCGATGATGAAGCCCTTCGGCAAGGTGAAGGTGTGCTCGCATAGCTTTACCACAGTGGTGTGTTTCGATTCCTCTCCTTTTGGGAGATGTCCGGCGAGCATGAGGGGAGCACATTCCTCATTGGGACACACGCCCACGACGAAAGCCGTGCAAAGACAGATGGTTACGCAGACCGCTCTGGAACTTCGGTTCGCCACGGCTACACCCCCTTGCAGGTCTTCGTAGATATTCGACATGATACCTCCTCCCCCACCCAACCCCACCCCAAACCATCCCCACCCAACCACCAAGCAATTTGAACTGGACCCCGAAAACTGGACCCATGCATAAGGTGGAATTCGGTGTCGACGCGAGGGCCGGGACAGGAGGTCGGTCATGGCGAGGAAGCGTCGGGTGTTGAGTTCGCAGTTCAAGGCCAAGGTGGCGATGGCGGCGGCCAAGGAGGACAACGTCGTACAGAAGGCGGGCAAGGATCGCTGGACTCTGCCGACGATGAACGCCGACGAGTTCCGGTGCCTCGGCCGGCGCCTCCGGAATCGCTCGAACTGACGATGCAGGGCGGTGCTTTCCGGCAAATCTTCAAGCGATCCTCGTTTGCTGCCGATGACCGTGAGCACGAGAAGTACAACCTCAAGGGCATCAACGTCGAGGTGACGGAGTCGAAGTTTTGCATGGCGGCGGATGGGAACTGTTGTGCTTTGGGCGAGGCTCCCTGTTCGACCGGGTGAACTGAGCCGGAAAGTCGAACTGGCGTGCGAAGTGGTGTTTCGGAATCGGCAAAGCGAAGGTAGGCTTTCGCAGATCCTAAACCTGTGGATCGATCCTACCCGATGTGCCGACGGAACTGCCGCTTCCGAGTACCTCAACTCCGTAATCGCTGAATCGAGTCGAACGGAATTTCGCCCTTCGGAACGATTGGCGGGGCTTCCGTTGGCCCATATGAACTTGCCCGTCCAAGATGACCGAGCGGCCAACGTCACTTTTCTCGACGTTGGAGAAGCTGTTCGTGACCCGCGCGAAGGTCAGACTAGACAAAGTGCTGCTATTGCAAATCTGACAGTCAATAACAACCGAACCATCCTCATCGCCCGCCGCCCGCGGGGCGGGTGTGCCAGATTCGCATATCCTCGGCGAGGGACTTCGGACCCACTTCTTTGCTCGGGTATGTCTTCATTCCCCGGAATGGCAGTGGGTTGACATCGCCGCCGCTCTGCGTCGTCGGGACGGTGTCCTTGCAGTAGCCGTGGGTTCGCAACACCAACGAGCGCACCCAACCGGGTTTGAGAGCTGGCAAGTTCGCGGGGTCGAATTCGACGAGCACTTCGTCGCCGGGGCCGCACAGGGCGAAGCGGTCATCGACCTGCGCGAGCAACTCAGTCACTTCGCCGAGTTTCGTCAGGTGCCCTTTCCAGTCGGTCACGGCCACGCTTTCGAACTTCACCGGGTCGTACGCTTGGGGCGGTCGCCCGTTCGTCGAAATCTCTTGCACGAAACCGGGGTGTGACAGCACCACGGACGACGGTTTCCATTCCGTCGTGGTGGCGATTTCCTCGTCCGCGCCGAGAAACAATTGATCCCAATGGATTTGCAGGTTGGTGCGGAAGCGGAACTTTCCCGTTGACGTCGGCGTGATCCATTTGCCGACGGGAACCGTCATCACCTTCGGTAGCCCGGCGGGGAAGCCGATGTCGGCGAGCTTCTCCCACGAACCGTCCACCTTCTGTCGTTCCAGAACTGGCGGCAGCATGGCCACCCCCGCCTGCTCGGCCGCGAGGATCGACTCCGGGTAGGGGTAGTCCGTCCAACCCGCGAGCACCAAGTAGAGCGGCGCGTCCTTCGGCAGTTCCTTCAGGCGGTCGCCGAAATCGAACTCGAGCCAATGCTCCTCGGCGAAGCCGAGCCACGAGCGCTTGGCGAAGTCGCTCACAGTCTTGCCGTCTTTGTTCAAGATCGTCTTCAATTGATCCGTCCCGCGGTGGTCGCGGGCTTGCACTGGCGCCGCGCGCTTGCGGAAAGCCAAGATCTTCTGCGTCGGCAGTGGCTCGGCCACGGCGAACCGTTCGTCGGGGTAGATTACGGCGTCCGCGGGGTGATCGACGACGGCCAACCGGACGGCGTCCAAATACATCACCTCGTCCATCGGCTCCGCGATCCGCAGGTGGTACTTCCCCTTCTTCAACCCGAGTTGGTGCGATTCGATTTTCACCGACTCCTCCGGCCGCGGCGGTCGCACGGATCCGTCGGAACCCGATTCGCCGAGCGCGCCGCCGCCGAGGAAGTCGGTGACGCAAACCCACTTCTCGCCGTCCCAAGTCATGAGTACCGGGCAAGACGTGATTTTGCGGTTGGTCTCGCGGATGGTGACGAGCGAACACGCCGGGGTCGAAAGTTCGGCCTGCACGACGCAATCGGGCCAGCGGAGCCGGATGGCGTCGGCATGGTTTCGTTTGCCGATGCCGATGTCGATGGGCAGCAACGATTGCGCCGGGCCGGACGAGAGCGTGGTGAGTTCGACTATCGACAGCAGCGGGCCGGTGATGGTCCGGCATTTCAAGCCGATGCCGTTGGTACTGCAGCGCAGGTTCTTCTGCCCGGCCCCGGCATTGTTGTTGTCGCGGACGCCGGTGAAAGCGAGCTTCAGCCCGTGGTTGCCATTGCTCCGGCCCGAGAAGATCTTCACGCCATCGGATCCCCAAGTGACGAGATCGGGGCTGCAATCGCCGTTGGTGTCCATCGTCGCCACGGCGTTGAGGCCTGTCAGTTTGGCGACAGCCGGGCCGAAGGGTTCGCTCTTGTTGGCGAGTTTGCCTTCGCCATCGCCTTGCAGAAACACGGCCCGTCCGTCTGTCGACAACCCGACGATGTCGCTCCGCCCGTCAAGATCGAGATCGCAGCGCTGGGCCGAAAGGAGCGCGGGCGAATCGGTCGCACCGGGGGAGAAGCGTTTGGCGAAGTCGGCGCCGGGCACATCTTTCTTGCTGACGAGGAACCCGGGTTTGCCGGGGCCGAGGAGCAACAGATCCGATTGCTCATCGCCGTTGGAATCGAGCACCAACCCGCTGTGCCAATCCGCGGCATCGGTCGGCAGCGGTAACCCCGCGCTGAAACGCATGAGCCGGTCGTTTAGAATCACGGCCGGCGGTTTGCCTTCGAGCAGCACGATCAGATCGACATCTTTGTCGCCGTCGATGTCGGTGGCGATCAACCCGTTCACGCGGCCGCTCCCACCCGGGACCGACAAGTCGATAGATTTGAACGCGGTTGTCAACGGCGGGGTCGGCTCGTCCGCCCGCGAGGCGGGGGCAATCCCGATGTTCTGCAGGACGGTGAGCTTGTCCCCCCCGGCGAGCAAATCGAGGTCGCCGTCTTGGTCGATGTCGAGCCAACAGAGCGCGCGGAACACTCCGGTCGCTTTGTCGAACCCCGCCGCCGCGGTCTTGTCTTCGAACTTCTTTCCATCCGCATTCCGCAGTAGCCGCAGGCCGTTGGGACCCGCGAGTCCCAAGTCGGGGCGACCGTCGTTGTCGTAGTCGGCGACGGCCCCGGCGAAACTGCCGGTGTCGCCCAAGCCCGCGGCGACGGAGATGTCGAGGAAGCCCGTGCCGGTGTTGCGCAACAAGACATCGCAAAGCTTCCCGTTGCGGGTGGCTCCGGAGAGCAATAACAAATCCGGCTTTTCGTCGCCGTCGAAGTCGAAGCGGATCATCGCACCGCCGAAGCGGGAGCGGAGCGATTTTGACACGGGGTCCTCCGCCCCGGCCCATTTGACGCTCGCGTCCGCGGTCCACGTGCTGGTCTGATCGAACATCGGCATCGGCCCGATGTCGGCGGGCTTGGCGGGTCCGCGCCCGATGACCGTGGCGTACCGCCCTTGTTCCGAATGGCGATCCGGGCGCGCTTCGTCTTCCCAATTGGCCGCCTGGAGCTGCTTCATCCGATCCAGCAAAATCTTCTGCTCGGCTTCGTCCGTCTCGGCGTGGTTCGCCAGGGCGTAGGTCGCCGTGACCAAGTACGGATTGAGCGCGAGCGCCTTCCGAAAGTGCTTTCGGCACTCGGGGTTCACCTGCTGATCGACATACGACTGCCCGAGGTACAGCCAGGCCCGGTCGTCTTCGGGGTCGAGTTCCGTGACCCGGCGGAAGTGCGCTTCCGCCTCTTTGTACTTCGCTTGGTACTTGAAGATGATGCCGAGGTTGAAATTCGCATAGAGGTTGTCCGGCTCCAGCTTCAGCACTCGCTCGAAGATCGCGATGGCCCGCGGCAGCACCGGGTCCTTCTCTTCCGCGGCGGAATTGTACAGCGCCATCCCCGAGTTCAACTTCGCCGGGAGCCAATCGGGTGCGAGTCGGGAAGCCTCTTCGAACTCCGCCGCGGCTTCCCGATAGTCGAACCTCTCCATCATCGCGACGCCGCGGGCATTCGCCTCCGTCGCCGCGAGCGGATCGGATTTCGGTTTGTCATCCGAATCGCGCAGCACCAAAAACATCGCGATGGCGATGCCGAGTAGTGCTGCGGCTCCGAAACCGAGGTACATCGGTCGCAGCGAACGCTGCGGGGGGGGCACGGGAGGTGTCACGGCGCGGCTTTCTGCGACGGGGAGAGGACGACCATCCTTGTTTTACGCCCCGCCCCGCCGAAAGATCGCGCCACTTCGATTCCGCGATGATCGCCCGATACACGTTGCGGGCATGGTCGCAATCGGCCACGGCCTGCTTTTGCTCGTCCTTGTGGTAAGTCTTCTGTTTCGACTTCCAGCATTGCCCGACGCCGGCCAAGCACCACTCGGCGCTCGCTTTGTTCGCCCGGATCGGTTTGCCGTCCACGATCACGAAGAACGGGTTGGTGTGCCCCGTCGGCACCACCTGCACCGCCACCCAACTGCTCGCGGCGATCTCCGCGGTGAAAGTCAACTCGCGGGTCTTGCCGTCGCACGGCATGTCCTGCTTCTCCACGGGCAGACCGTTCACGACCAATTCCACCGGCACCGTTTTCTGGCCGGGGTAGTATGCGGCGGCGTGAACGGCGAGCGTCACTTTGCCCGCCTTCGGCAAGCGGATTTCACTCCCCTTCAATCCAAGTTCGTACTTCTTGCCGTCCGCGGTCGCGTTCGAAACCATTAGGTGCGTCGCGCCGACACTGACGGAACTCCGACCGTCGGCGATGGCGCGGATCCATTTCTCGAACGTGAGTTCGCCGTCCACTTTGGCGTAGACCCGGCCGATGCCGACGCGGTCGCCGGTGATGCAGGGGAAATCGGTTTCGCCGCTGGCGCGGACGCGGAACCCGCAGTTCAGCACGTGGTACCACATGGTCCACTCAGCGTTGCGGGACGTGTGCATGGTGCTGATGAATTCGTTCGCGGGCACGGGCTTGCCGTCCGGCCCCGGCACTTCGTGCATCGCATCGACGATGAACTCGTTGGCGCCGATGCCGTAGTAAGCGGGGACGGCGAACGTCGGCAGTTCGCCGGGGCCCTCCTTTGCACCGTCGACCCGCGTCTGCTCGCTGGCGAAATGCGTCGGCTCGCACACGGCGCCCTCCTTTTTGGCCCAACGCAGCGTGTTCATCCCGAGCGGCGGCCATTGGTCCTTCAACTTGCCACCTGAGTATATTTGCTCCTTCAGCCTTCAGCTTGAGCAGATCTTACGGCGACGGCATCCGACTAAAACTCGCGCGACGACTAGGCGGAAGCGGTTTTCGGCGGCCGCGTGGCGTCCTTGCACGAGCGCCTGCTCGACTTGGGTCTGACTGAGTGATTCACCCCGACGCGTGCCGGTTGGCGAAGCGGTTGGTGACCCCTTGGGAATCGCTGCTGCGGTTCGTGGAGCATCGCGTCGTGCCGGTCGACAGCAACCGCGCCGAACGCGAAATCCGCCCGGCCGTGCTGATGCGCAAAGCGAGTTACGGGAGCGAGCGGCAGCGACCGCGGGGCCGACATGCGCAGCATGCTGATGAGCATCTATCGCACGCTGAAACGGCGTGGCGTGGACGAGCTCACCGCGACCGAACAGGCCCCGCGGGCCCATATCGCCGAAGGCAAAATACCCCCGCACCAAACCGGTCCCTCTGTGGGAAGTTGAAGGTATACTTGGTGGGAGTTATGGGCCAAACGGTCACGAGTGGCAGAAGGTGCTCGGGATTCCCGAAACGAACGAAGGGACGCATTGCATTATTTGCCTGATCGTCCGTAACACCCAGGTTCGACACGCGCAGAGTTTTTAGACAGCTCTCGATGTTACTTCGACTCGAGGATGCCCTTGCCCCCTTCACCTTGCGCCTTCGCCCCGGGTGCGCCGTCGTTCGGGCCCTGCCCACGCCCCGGTTGGTCCATCCGATCCTTGATCTCGCGGGCCACCGCCCGCAACTCTTCATTGGGGGATTCCGCCGCTTCCTTCAAAGCCGCCATTGGCTCGGTCTTCTGGGCAATCGGGTAAGGGGTTCCCCGCACGGCATAGACCAGTGCCACGACCGCCCATCCGCGGACCTCCGCGCTCGCGTCCGTCACCGCCGCTTCCAGTTCCGGGATGGCTTCTTTGGTTCCGAGCCCCTCCTTGCCCATCTTGTGGAGCAACTTGGCCGCCTCAAGACGACTCTGCTGATCGGGGTTCTTCAATTGGTCGCCCCACTCGCTGACGCGCTTGCCTTGGTAAACCACTCCGGCGGGCTCGCGTGGGGCCGGGGTCTGGTCGCACCCGACGCAGAACAGGAGTACGGCCACCGAGCCGAGAAGCAGTGGAGCCTTCATAACGCCTCACAATGTTTAGGGGAAGTGGCTGGAAAATTGTATCGGAGTGAACTTATTGCGGCCCGCGTCCGGTGGCAACTGGCAACCCGCCCGATCGGTTCCGATCAGGCGGAGACGAGTGTCTCGGCCCGACCTGTCGGCGACCAGCTCTTCCAAACGTCACGGCTTTCTCGACTCCGACACTTCGAGCTTCGGTCGTCCTTGAAGGACGCGCCAGTAGCGGTCGACGGCCGGTGCGGTGAACTCCTGCAAGCGTGGTTCGCCGCGGGGCCACTCGACCACCACTCGCTCGACCTTATCCGCCGCCCCCAATCCGACCAAGATGCGCCGGTCGGCCGAAGTCAAGTAACCCCCACCGCCCGTCAGGAACCGGACGCGTTTATGCCCGCCGACCTCCACGGTCACCTTCGCGCCGATCGGGTCGCGGTTTTCCGGGCAGGCGAGTTCCAAACCGAGCCAGTGGTGGTCAGTGCCGCAGTGACGCAGTACGGTGACCGGCTCGTTCAAGTGACTGATGACCATGTCGGGGCGACCGTCGTTGTCCAAGTCACCGATCGCCAAGGCGCGTCCGCAATGGTTGCTGCGGAAGTAGGCCCCCCCACGCGAGGTCGCATCGGCGAACTTGCCGTTGCCGCCGTTTCGCAACAGTACGGGCTTCTGCTTCAACGACGCGCGGGAAGGGTGGCGGATGACGTGCCCGTTGCTCACCGCGATGTCCTCCCAACCGTCTTGGTCGATATCCACGAACGCGGTGCCGAAGCCGACGTAATTCTGGCCGATGGCGGCGATGCCCGACGACTGGGTGCTGTAGCTGAACCGCAACCGGGCCCCGTCCGATACGTTGCGGTACAAGGCGTGCAACTCTCCCTCGTAGTTGGTCACCCAAAGAGATGGCCGGCCGGTGCCGTCGTAGTCGGCCGCGGCCAAGCCCATGCTGCCGTTGGGCGTGCCGATACCGTCCCGCGCCACCAAGCAGTCGAACCCCTTCTCGACGAATTTCAGCTTGCCGGGCGTGCTCTGGTTGTCGTAGAGGAAGTTGTCCGTCGTGTCGTTGGCGACGTAGATCTCCGGCTTGCCGTCCCCGTTGAGATCCACCATAAGCACCCCCAACCCTTTGCCGTAGTCGCGATCCTCCCGCGGGGGGAAGCGGATGCCGGCCTCGACCGTCACATCTTGCCACTTGCGGCCGCCCTTACCATCTGCAACGTTGTGGTAGAGCCGGTGCGGCACCGAGTCGAACTGCTTCGGCGGGCAGACATCGCGCACCACGTTGGTGGTGTACCCGTTGCAAGCCGGGTTGTTCTGCCAAGACCAATTGGCGTACTGGCACAGGTACAGATCCGGAAAACCGTCGCCGTCCAGGTCCCCGAAGGCGGCGCTGGTGCTCCAGAAGTGCCGGCCGTCCAGCAATCCCATTTCTTGGGTGACATCGCGGAATTTCCGTCCGCCCTTGTCATCGGGCTCGTTGTGGTAGAGGATCACCCGGCCGTAGCCGGTCACGAGTAGGTCCGACTTGCCATCGCGATCATAATCCCCCACCGCCACCCCGTGGGAGTAGACGAGGCCCGCGGCCGGCAGGCCGACCTCCGCCGTGACGTCTTTGAACTTCCAGTCGCCGAGGTTCTTGAACAGGCGGTTGGGATGTCCCCGAATTTGCTTCTTGTCAGGCCCGTCGAAATAACCGCCGCCGGTGACGAAGATGTCGAGGAGCCCGTCGCCGTCGTAGTCGATGAGTGCCACGCCGCCGCCCAGCGACTCGAGGATGGCGTAGTGGCCCGCCTCCTCGTCATTGCGGTAGGTGAAGTCGATGCCCGTCCGCCCGGTAACGTCTTCATACCACGGCGCCCCCTCTTCCTCCAGGGGTAGTGGTGGGGCGGGCTTCTCCCGGTAAAGGAGCACCACCGCGATAGCCACGAGGACGAGGGCCAAGACGACGAGGATGGCCGTTCCGCGGGGAAAGCGGTTTCGGACGGAGAACATGACGCGACCTCAACTGTCTCGGATTAGAGCGAATTGTAAGCCGGGCAGACCCCGCCCGCAAGGGGTGAGCCCGTCAGGGGTACACCTCTTGCTTTTTGGCAGTGAATCGGATGATTGGGCGGGCGAATCGCCGGATCGCACGCGGAATCCCTTCGTTCTTCATTCCAAGGGTTTTGTAGACACCCCTCCGTGGAAGCAGGAATTTCGCTGGAACCAAGATTTCCGATGGAACGAGGAAGTCAACGGGTGTAGCAACGATTCTTGGAACTTTTGGAAATGGGCTGCGCCCCGTAGGGCGTGGTCGAGTCCGCGAGACCCGCCGTCGTCCCGCCGGACTAGCAATTTACGATTGCATTCGCGACCGTCTGCAACACCCCCCGCAGTGTCGGCCACAGTTTCTCCGGGGTCAATTCGCCCATGCAAATCATACCGTTCGGGCAAACTCGCAAGTAGCTGCCGGCGCAGGCGACCGTCGTTTCGACGCCGGTGTGCCGCGCGCCGTACGGGCCGTGCTTGGCGATCGTCGTGCAGGTGTACGGCGCGACGCAAGGGGTGCCGAGAGCGGCGGCCAAGTGCAGCGGGCCGGTGTCGTTGGCGAGCATGGCATCGGCGCGGGCCAGCAACGCCGCGAGTT
>JANOSQ010000368.1:0-10474 GCA_031415915.1 Fimbriiglobus sp.
CGCGGCACCATTCTGCTGAGCCCCGAAGGGGTCAATCTGTTCGTCGCCGGGGGATCGGCCGAAATCGATTCGCTCCTCGCGGAACTCCGCGTGGTTCCCGGCTTGGAAGAGTTATCGCCGAAGGTCAGCGTCAGCGACGAACAGCCCTTCACCCGGATGCTGGTGAAGATCAAGAAGGAGATCATCGCGTTCGGCGTGGAGGGGATCGATCCGGCGCGGAACCCGGCTCCGCGGTTGTCGCCGACGGAATTGAAACAGTGGCTCGACGAAGGCCGGCCGGTGACGCTGCTCGATACCCGCAACGATTTCGAGGTGAAGCTCGGCACCTTTCGCAATGCCCTGCCCATCGGCATCGAACACTTCCGCGACTTCCCCGCCGGCGTGGAGAAATTGCCCGACGCGTTGAAGACCCAACCCGTGGTCACCTTCTGCACCGGCGGCATCCGCTGCGAGAAGGCCGGGCCGTACCTGATGCGGCAAGGGTTCGAGCAGGTCTACCAACTCGACGGCGGCATTCTGAAGTACTTCGAGGAATGCGGAAATGCCCATTACGAGGGCGAGTGTTTCGTCTTCGACAAGCGCGTCGGTTTGGAAGCCGACCTCGGTGAATCGCCGCGCGGGCTTTGCTTCGTCTGTCAGATGCCACTGTCTGCGGAGGAACAACTCGACCCGCGTTTCGTCGAGAGCGTTTCGTGCCCGCATTGTTTTCGCTCCGATGCCGAGCGACGAGCCGAAGCACTCGCGGCGCGGCGATTGGCGCTTCGAAAAGCCACGGCGGTCTTGCCGGGGAGTGTGCCCTACGAGAATCTGCGACCGCTCAAAGTACCCGGAGCGTTCGCCGGGAAGTCACTGGTGAGCACGCTGCAAAATATTCTGGGGGCGACCGGCGTCGATTGGCCGCAGGAATGCGAGAAGGGAAACTTGCTCGATAGCGATCATCGACCTGCGACGGCCGACAGAATTGTGAAAGATGGCGAACGCTTTTACCACCGGCGACCGGGAGTGATCGAACCGGCCGTGAACGGGGACATTCGCATCCTGCACGAAGACGACGCGATCATCGTCATTGACAAGCCAGCTCCGCTCCCGGTTCACCCGAGCGGGCGCTTCAATCGCAATACCTTGCAAGAAATCGTGCGGACGGTTTACGCTCCGCAAAAACCGAGGCCGGCCCACCGCCTCGATGCGAATACCACGGGGATTATCGTCTTCACCCGCACGGCGGCATTCGCCCGAATCTTGCAGCCGCAATTCGAGCGTGGAACGGTGGAGAAGGTTTGCCTCGCCCGCATCGAGGGCCATCCGCCGCTGGACGAGTTCGAATGCGCGGCGCCGATTTCGGAACGGCCCGGCGAATTCGGTCGCGGGGGAATCGATGAGGAAAACGGGTTGCCGTCAAGGACGACGTTCCGGGTACTTCGGCGAGCGGCCGATGGGACAACGCTCTTGGAAGTGCGACCCCAGACGGGGCGCACCCATCAAATCCGCGTACACCTTCGGTATCTCGGCTGGCCCATCGTCGGTGACCCCGCGTATCGACTCGACGGGGAATTGGGGGAAAAGCAAACGCTGGCGGTCGATGCGCCACCACTTCGGCTGCATGCCCACAGCTTGAGTTTCGATCATCCGTTGACCGGCGACCGGGTGACGTTCAAAGCCGAGCACCCCGGGTGGGCGAAGGAATTTCTTCCCGATTGACTTTTTCGGCTCGCCTCGGCATCCGTGCTCGGCTTATACTCGTAGTGTTGACGTGGAACCCAACCTCGGAGAATTCGACATGGTCGCCAAAATCGTCGCCGGTGTCCTCGCCGCCATCGCCGTGACCGGCGCGGGCGTGTATGTGGCCGTGGATGACTCGAGCTCCTGCCACCGCTGCCCCTTGCAGCAACTGGCCGGCTCGGGCAGCGCGGAAACGCCGTCGTGCTGCCAGCCCCCGAGCGAAGAGCCGAGCTTGGGCTTGGCCGCCTGCGCCGGCGCCGCGACGATGGAATGCAAAACCCAACCCGCCGCAGCCACCTGTTGCATCGAGTGATCCCGTGCCCCGGTACGTGATTCTCGAACACGATTGGCCCGAGCCGCATCTCGATCTATTCTTGGACGCCGGCGAATCGCTTCGCGCTTGGAAGCTGCCGGCCGATTTCTCCCCGCACCTTCCCGCGATCATCGAACCCAATGCGAACCATCGCCGCCACTACCTCGATTTCGAGGGGGAGATCGCCGGTGGTCGCGGTGTCGCGCTCCGCTGGGACTTCGGCGAGTTCGAGTGGGTGCCTTCACTTCCCCAATCGGGTTCGGAAGAAGCCTTCCGAGCCGACTTCGCCGGGCATCAATTGAAGGGGCTTTTCGAATGGCGCAACCACGCTTCGGGTGTCTGGCGCTTCGCCCGCGTCACTTGATCTCGGGCGAATCCGCGCCTTGACCGGTGTGCCGACCGCCGATGGAAAGGCTTCCATCCCCGATCCGCAGGGTGCTCACTTGAATCTCGGGCCGGCTCTGGTTCGCGTAGAGCTTGCAGAGGGCCACGGGGTTATCCCCTTTGCGGTACCAATTCACATCGGCGCTCAGACGGCGGGCCGCGCTGGCGACTTCATCGAGCACCCAATTTTTGGGCAGCGGCAGCGACCCGGCGCGGAAGCCGACGATTTCCACAGCCACCAAGTTGAATTGATCTTTGACGAGCCACATCCGGAGTTCCAACTCGACGACGGTACTCCAGAAGTCGTCGCCCTGCCGGAATGCGATTCGCAAGCGGTCGTCGTCGATGGCGATCCGCGGGTCGGGCAAATTTCCGACCAGCAATTTCGTGAGCGGATTCGTGCCGCTGGCCCCTTCGCGGAAAAATGCGTTGAGTTCCTCGGTGGAAAACGTCGAGCTCCAATCCCCCTTCTGGGAGGCCCGCATGTCTTCCATCAATTCGTTCAACCGGGTGACGACTTTCGCCGACTGGGGGGGATCCTCGGCCCGCAATCCATCGGCGTTCTCGCGAACGTAGAACTCCGGCTCTTGTTTCAGCAGCGAACCGACGATTCCAACCGAGAGCGCGAGCAGCGCCACCAGCAGCAGAGCAGTTTTGATCAGGGAGCGACGGCGCATGGGAAATCCGACGGGTTGTCGCGGTCGTGCCGGATGTAACCAGTGTAGGGATCGGCGTCAACCGGGGTCGGTGCATTGGGGTGTGCCCACGGATTCTGGAATCGGATATTCGTCTTGTTCGGTCGTTTCGGTCGACCGAAGCTCCGAAATGCCGAACCGACGCGTCGACGCAAGTCCTTGCGTGGCATGGTCAGTTCAGCGTTTCGGAAACGAGTTCAGTGTTTTGGCGATCAGTTCACGCGAGGGTGTGCATGTTCTCGCTGAACTCGATTGGGCCAGAATTCACCGGTGCAGCGATGCGTCGGCTCAGGAGTTTGCTTCTCGCTAACGAGAGTCGCTTGAGTTGCGTTGGAATGGAATCGGCAGTGGATCTCAGGAGTGTGGCCATGGTGATGCGGAATACGGTTCGTTTGATCTTGGCCATCTTGGCGGGGGGCATGGCTTTCGCGTCGCCGGTCGTGGCCCAAGGCCCCGCGAAGGAAAGCCCCATCGAACGGGCCAAGGCGCTACAGCGCTTCAACGAGCAGAAGGCCGAGTCGGACGTCAAGGCGGCCATCGACGACGCCGCGAAGCTCGCCCGGACGCACCCGGCGAAAGCGGCGCAGAACCTCAAATTCACCAGCGTCGGCCTCGATCTCCGCAGCGATATTTCGTCCGCGAAGCGCGACGAGTTGATCGCCAAACTCGGCTCGGCGATCCAAAGCCTCGGCAAAGCCCCGGCGCCCGCTCCCGTCGATCCGAAGATCGCATTGCTGAAGGACGAGAACAAGAAAGCGTTCGCCCAAGCCGCGCTGGAAGCGAAAGACGTACACGAGGCGGTGACCGGCATCGCCAAGGATTTCGACGAGAACCGCATCAAGGACGCCCAGCGGAAGATCGCCGAGATCGCCGCGAAATACCCGAACAACCCCTCGGTGTTCGTGCTCAAATCGAAAGGCGTCACGGTTGCGGCTCTCGATGAATCCCGCGACCTCTCGAAAGAGCAGGGACGCCGCTTCTTGATCGCTCAGAACGACATCGCCCGCTCGGCGCTACCGGGCATCGGCGACATCGAGTACCCGCCGGGCTGGGCGGAGAAAATGGACAAGCGAAGGAAGTCAGAACTCCCGTTCTTCGGCCCCGAAGAGAAGAAGATTCTGGAAGCGCTCGAGAAGCCCGTCACCGGCGGAACCAAGAGCGCGCCGTTCGAAGAATCGATCCAGAGCTTGTCCACGCTCATCGACCAGAACATCTACCTCGACAAGAAATCGATGGAGGATCTCGGGGTCGATCTCCGCAAGCCGGTGGACATCCCCGGCAACGTCAGCGCCCGCACGGCCCTCCGCGGAATGCTGCAATCGCAGGGGTTGACCTTCATCATCAAGGATAAAATCTTGCAAGTGGTGTCGGTCGAGAAAGCCCGCGAGAACATGGTGACGCGCTCGTACGAAATCCGCGACCTCGTCCAAACCGGTGGCCCGTTCAACGGCGCCGTGACGTGGGGGCCGTACCTCGACTTCCAGCAAACGCAGCAGAACGCCCAGATGATGATCGACGCGATCAGCGGCTCCATCGACCCGATGGTCTGGAAAGGAAAGAGCGGCGGCCCCGCCACGATCACCTTCCATTACCCGAGCATGTCGATCATCGTCCGGGCGCCGTCCGAAGTGCATTCCGACCTCGGTCGGAGCTTGGGACGACGCTAAACGCGGCTAAAGGTCGGCTCGGATTCCACCGCCGCCGGGGGATGCGGGCTGTCACGACGGCCGGCTTCGCATCCCGCAGCGATTCCACGAATCGCCCCAAGCGGCTCAGTCCTTCGCGGAGTCGGCCATCTTCGGAGGCGAAGCTGACCCGCACGAAGTTCTTGCCCGACGGGCCGAACGCGCACCCCGGCCCCACCAACACCTTCTGCTGCCGAAGGCATCTCTCGGCGAAGGTGCGCCCGTCGAGCTGGCTCGATTCGACCGAGACCCAAATCGACGTACCCCCGGCGGGCCAGGTGGGTTCGAGACCCATCCCTTTGAGTCGATCGAAAGCGTACTGGCGGCGCTCGCGGAGTTCTTTCCGATCCAGTTCGTTCCCGGCCCGATCCCGCTTCAGCGCCGCTACAGCCGCGTGCTGATCGGACGCCGATGGCCTCGGGGTGTTCAAGTTGGCGCAGAGCGCGGCCGCGCGGGCAAGAGCCCCCGGCCCGCGCAACCAGCCGAGCGGCCCGATGGAATCGATCGACAACGTCCGCCGTTCCATCCCCGACAGCGAGCCGATGTCCATCGACGGTGAATCGCCATGGTCGTGGCCGTGCGATTCATCGACGCACACGAGCGTATCGTTCCGGTTTGCGAGCCAAGCGATCTCTTCCAAGTCCTCCGGGCTGAATCGGCCGCCGGTCGGATCGGATGGCTGGGCCAAGACCAACAGCTTGGCCGAGCGCATCGCTTTGGTCAGTCCGGCGTTCAAGAAGCGAGTCCGGCCATCTTCGTTCCAAGTGGAGATCCAACGCACGTCGGCGCGCCGCGATTTCGCCCCGAGGTGAAACACCGGGGAACAGGGGTCGAAAAGCGCCACGCGATCCCCCGGATTCACGAACGCGTCGAGCACGGCCGCATACGCCGCGATCGCACTGTGCGTGATCAACACTTCACGGCGCGGATCGGCGTTGCCCCCGATTGCCGCGCGGAGTTCGGGGAGGCCGAGCGGATTCGAAGCGACGGACTCACGGTGTGTTCGCGAAGGAATCCACTCCGATTCGGAGTGCATCGAATGCAGATCGATCACCTCGCGGCCGGGGCACTCCGGAAAGAACGCGGGATCGAGGAGTTCGTCGAGCGGGGCGGCGAGGACTCGGTCGGAGACGTAGCGCACTGAATGCGGTTCGCCGCCGGTGAGCCGCTTGGCGACGGGCAGATACCGCGCGATCCCGGTGCGGACGCAGGCTCGCTTGAGCCAAAAGGGAAGTGCCAAGCCGGGCCTCCTGCCAGCGGAATCGATTTCGGTGTCGCATTGTGCCCGCTACGCCGTCGGCTTGTAAAGTGCGATCCGTAGAATGGCCCGCGACACGTCCGGGGGAACCGACCATGAAACGCATTCGCATCGGCAACGGCTGCGGCTTCTGGGGCGATAGCCCCGACGCCCCGATCCGGCTCGCGGAGCAGGGGAAGCTCGATTACCTGACGCTCGAATACCTCGCCGAGTTGACGATGTCGATCTTGGCGCTCTTGCGCCAGCGCGACCCCAACGCGGGCTACGCCACCGACTTCCTCGACGTGTTGACCCGGCTCCAGCCGGCGCTGCTCGCCCAACCGAAGTTGAAGATCATCACGAACGCCGGCGGGATGAATCCGTCGGCGTGCGGCGCGGCCGCGAAGAAGGTTCTCCCCGGCGCCCGCATCGGCGTCGTGAGCGGGGACGACCTCCTCCCGCGTTTGGACGAGCTGCTCGCGGCCGGGCATCCGCTGAACCACCTCGACACCGGCGAACCGCTGGCGACCGTGCGACAACGGGTTGTCAGTGCGAACGCTTACCTCGGTTCGGCACCGATCGCGGCGGCGCTGAGGCGGGGGGCCGGTGTCGTCATCACCGGCCGCGTCGCGGATGCCTGCTTGGCGGTCGGCCCTTGCCTGCACGAATTCGGCTGGGCGTCCGACGATTGGCACCGGCTGAGCGCCGGCACAACCGCGGGGCACCTCATCGAATGCGGCGCCCAAGCGACCGGCGGATTGTGGATGAACGCGGACGATTCCACGAACTTGGAAACCGTCGGCTACCCCATCGCGGACATCGCGGAAGACGGGAGTTTTCTGCTGACCAAGCCGGCCGGCAGCGGTGGCCGGGTGAATCTGGAAACAGTCGCGGAACAATTGCTGTACGAAGTGGCCGACCCCGCCCAGTACTTCACGCCCGATGTCGTCGCCGACTTCACCGCCCCTGCCTTTGCTCAGGCCGGGGATGATCTCGTCGAGTGCCGCGGGGCCAAAGGGCACCCGGCGAGCGACACTTACAAAGTCTCCGTCGCCTACCGAGACGGCTTCAGCGCGGCCGGGATGTTGGTGATTCCGGGGCCGAACGCGGCGTGGAAAGCCCGGCGCAGCGGGGAGATTCTCCTCGACCGCCTCCGGCGAGCGGGGTTCAACTACGAGCATTCTCACATCGAAGCCCTCGGCAGCGGCGACTGCGTGCCGGGTGTCACCGTCCGTTGCGATCCCCCGGAGGTCGTGCTGCGGGTCGCCGTGCGCGACGCGAAGAAAGCGAACGTCGAACGCTTCACCAAAGAATTCGCACCGCTCGTCACCTCCGGCTTCGCTGGCACGACGGGCTACACCACGGGCCGGCCCGTCGTCCGCGAAGTGTTCGCCTATTGGCCGGCGTTGATTGCGAAGAGCGCCGTGACGCCGGTGGTGGAAATGTTGTGAGGGTCGTGATACGAGCCGGATGCGTGAGCGACGGACCGATTGCTAGGAAACGCAATTCGGAACTCGCCGAGAGGCATGCGGTTCTTCGCTCACGCGTCCGGCTCGTACCCCCTAACCCAAGGTGATCGCGTGGTGACTTAACCGCTCGTAGCCCGTCGCCGTGATCGCGTAATTGTGCTCGATGCGGATGCCGCCGACTCCGTCCACATACAGCCCCGGTTCCAGCGTCACCACGTCCCCTTCGACCAGCGTCTCGGTCGAGTGCCTGACGATGAACGGCGCTTCGGGGTGGGAAAGCCCCAAGCCGTGGCCCGCGTGGTGGGGAAAACTATCGGCGACGCCGGCTTGTTCAAAGACACTGCGGACGGCGTCGTACACGGTCTGGCATGCGGTCCCGGCTTTCAACTCGGCTTCCCCCGCTGCCATCGCCGCCGTGCACCAATCGAAAAGTTGCCGTTGGTCGGCCGTCGGCTCCGAGTCGACGACGAGCGTGTTCGTGAAGTCGCTCCGGTAACCTTGGATGACAACCGAAAAATCGAGGATCAGCATCTCGCCGGCGAGGATGATGTGGTTTGTCGCCATGCCGCCGCGTTTGGCCGAACCCGGTGACACCGCGAAGTCACCGTAGACGATGATCGGGTGCCCGGCCGCCTTCGTACATTCTGCCACGATGCCTGCGTAGGCGTCCAGTTCCGTCATCCCCGGCCGGACGTTGGCCCGAGCCCAAGCTTGGCCCGCTTCGGTCACCCGCATGCAGCGGCGGAGCAGGGCGAGTTCGTCCGCGTCTTTGGAGCGGCGGAGTTCGTCGAGGATCGAGTAAATTTCGACGGATCGGCTCCCCCTCTCCGCTTCGGAGAGGGGGTTGGGGGGTGAGGTCTGGCCTATCAACCGCCGCGTCCCGCGGCCCGGCGCCTGGCCGTTGTACCACTTCGTGATTTCTCGTTCATCGGCGAATGCCGCGTCCACCGATTTCGGCGCACGCGAATCGTACAGCAGCGTCGTGTGGCCATCCGGCCGGATCCGCAGCGCCCCGCCGAAGTCGGCGCCGAGGCTGAAGGGATCCCAATACGCGTTGGCGAAGTAGCAGAGGTGGAGCGGGTCGCCGAGGAGGATCGGCTCCGTGGGCCGGAGCCGATCCAAGAATCGCGCGACGCGTCCACGGCAGCCTTCGGCAGTCAGCATGTTCACTCTCCGAAGCTGATGCCGCCGCCGCCCTTTTGCTCGGACTTGAAGATCATGTCGGTCGCCAAGCAGGTCGCGAGCACCAGCATCTTGGCGATCGGCTGTTCCTTCAAATCGTCGGCGATGTCGACGAGGTACGAATCGGCGGAGGTGAAGAGTTCCTTCACCAGCCCGCCCCATTCCTTGCTCACTTTGCCGAGTTCGACCTTGTGATCCGGTGTGAGCACGCGGTACTTGAAGCCGGTGAAGTTGCCCTTCACGTCGGCGAAGTGCTTGTCGTCCTTGGTGTAGACGTGGAAACCGCCGCTGAAGGAGAAGATCTTGCTCTTGAAGTAGCCGACAAGGTCTCCGTTGGAGTCGAGCACTTCCACGCGCGACCGGAAGAAGTACGGCCCGCGGCGGATCGTGAAGACGAGGGCGTCGTCGGGCTTCTCGCGAATTTCGATCTTGGTGCCCATGAACTTGGCGTCGATCACCCAGCGGAGCAACTTCACCAAGCCGCTGATCACTTCCTCGGCCGTGCCGATCTGCTTCTTGGTGTCCGGGTCGAAGATGTCGTAGGTCTTGTGGTTCTTGAGGAACTTCACCTGTTCCTTCACGGCGAACTTATCGGCACTCAGCATGGCGGACCTCGGTGGTACGGAAAGGGCGTGCCGGGAGTTTACGCCGTCCTTCGCCCGCCGGCACGCGGGAATCCTAGAATGAGGCGAGTTCACCCGCCCGCTCCGCGCGAGACGACCATGCCCGCTGCCCCTTCGCAACACCTCTTGGTCCGCGCGGCCCGCGGCGAACGCGTCGAGCGCGCCCCCGTGTGGGCCATGCGGCAAGCGGGCCGGTGGGATCCCGAGTTCCGCCGCGTGCGCGACGGGGCCGAGTTCTTCGCCTTCTCTGAAGACGTGGAGAAGTCGGCGCAGGCTTCGCTCTGCCCCAAACGATTCGGCGTCGATGCGATCATTCTCTTCTACGACATCACCACCCTGCCGCTGGCGATGGGATTGCCGTTCGCGTTGAAGCCGGGGATCGGGCCATCGCCGGATCGCCCCATTCGAACGATGGCCGACATCGACCGGCTCGATCCGTACCCCGACCCGGAGCGCTACGGCCACATCACCCGCTTGTTGCACCGGGTCAAGGAATTGCTCGCCGGCGAATTGCCGGTGATCGTCTTCGCCGGCGCCCCGTTCACGGTGGCCACATATTGCATCGGCACAGGCAAGGACATGGAGGCCACCCGCCGCTTCGCGGCCGAACAGCCCGACGTTTGGGAAGTTCTCCTTCAACGTCTCTCCCATGCGACCGGGGAATTTCTCAATGGCCTCGTCCGCGAAGGGGCCGACGTCGTCCAGCTATTCGATTCCTGGGCGGGTTTGCTGACGCCGGGCGAGTATGCCGAATGGGCGCAACCTTACCATTCGAGCATCTTGAAGGCGGTGACCGGGGTGCCGCGAATCTTGTTCGTGAAGGAGTGCCCGTACCTCGAATCGATGGCGGCGACCGGGGCCGACGTCATCAGCCTCGGGCTTCGCCACGATCTGGCCGCGGCGCAGGCGCAGTATCCGCACCTCGTGTTCCAGGGGAACGTCTCCGAAGAAATCATGCGGACGGGGACGCCGGAACAAGTCGCGGCGGCGACGCGGGCTTGCGTGGACGCGACCGGGGGCCAACGGCACATCGTGAACCTCAACCACGGCGTCGGCAAAGAAACGCCGCTCGCCAACTTCGAGGCCTACATCCGCGCCGCAAAAGGGGTATGATTCCCCCAGCGGCCCATTCCCTCCCCGTGCTGGTACGACCCGTGCGCCTCTCGC
>JANOSQ010000369.1:0-2930 GCA_031415915.1 Fimbriiglobus sp.
CCGCGTCCCCGAAGTCGGCAGGACACTCTTCGACGCCCACATCGGGCTCGATTCCAACATCGTTTACGAACAGCAGATCTGGGCCGCTGGGAAACGGATCTACTCCGGCGAGACGCGCGCCCGCTGCCGGGCGGAGCTACATTGCGTCGTCGAGCTCACGGACAAGGTGGAGGTCAAACCGGGATCGCTGCTCCCGACGATCACCCTGCGGGTGCGCGTGACGGCGGCGACTTTGACGTACAAGGATCTCGTCTGCGAACACACTCTCGGTGTCGGCGGCGACGCGGCTAGGCTCATCGGCAAGGCGTTGCTCGAAGTGCTGAAGAAAGTTCAACCGAACACGGAAAAGGACATGTTGGCGAAAGCCAACAGCGCGATTGTGAAAGCGGCCGACACCAAGGAAGTTCGTGTGGAGTTGGATAAGCTGCTCGGGAAGAAGTGATCGGGCACGATACGAGCGGGATGCATGAGCGACGGACCGAATGCACGGGAATACAATTCGGAACTCGCCGGGAGGCATGCGGTCCGTCGCTCACGCATCCCGCTCGTATCAACCGCTCACTGCTTCTGCTTCTTCGGCTTGGGAGTCTTCGGTTTTTCGGGAACGTAGGCGGGAAGCTCCGCGAACGACTTCGACAGCTCCCGGAGCTTGGCCCGCGCCCGCGATAGCACCGCGCCGATCGAGTTGACGGGGATGTCCAAATCGGTGCTGATCTCTTCGTAAGTCCGGCCTTCCAGGTAGAACTGACGGACGATCTCGCGGTCCTTGCCCCGGAGTTTCCGCAGAAGCGCCTCGACTTCTTCGAGCCGCTCTATGCCTTTCATCGCGGCTTCGCTTTCGTCGGGCAGATCGTCTAGCAGGCGGGATTCGCCTTTCTTGATCGATTCGCGGACGGTCTGCCGGCGGCTCAATTCGTGCACGCAGATCCGTCGGGCGATGACGGTGAGGTACGTCGCCAAGTTGGCGGTGCCTTCGAACTCCCGGAGCACTTTGTAATTGTCCGCGATGATCTGCACGAGCACTTCCGCGGCGATGTCTTCGACGTCCTCCGGGTTCAACCGGGCGCTGCGGAGGTGGGCTGTGAAGTGGATGGCTTGGTAAATGAGCCCGAGGTAGCGCTCGACGAAATCGTTCCACGAGCCGGTCTGCCGGGAGAGGCACCGTTTGAGGAGGTCTTTATCGACATCGGTCAGCGCCACTGGGTCACCATTTCGGATTTGAGATTGCGGATTTCGGATTGAAAGAGTCACCCGAATCGACCGCAAATCTCGAACCGCAGTTCAACGTCGGAGCTCTCCAAACCGTAACCCTGTCACTTTTTGTCCCGGATCCGCGCCTCGCGGTAGTCCCAGCGTTCGGAGCCGAGGCCGGCATTGTCGTTGATTTTGATGTCGTTCGCCTTGTTCTTCACCGAGTCGGTCGGCCGGCGGAAGTCGAGTTGCAACGTCTTCTTGCTGACGATCAACTTCCCGGCGTCGGTCTCTTTGGTGCTCAACCCGTCGGTGAGGCCCGAAACGTAGACGCTGAAGTTGTTCAAATCCGGGGCTTTCTCGGGCACGTTCAGCCAGACGGCGATGCCGTGGACGGCGCGGACGGCCGGGGGCGTGAGGTAGTCGGCCGTCTCGGGGATCGGCGATTTGCTGATCGAAATGCTCGTCTGGAGCTTGAGTTCCCCGGTCGGGTCTTCGATCTTCTTCAACGCTTCGACCACGGCCGGTTCGGGTTCGTCGAGGAATGTCGCCGCGATGCCGCCGGTGTCTTTGGTGACGAGTTCGAACTCGGGGACGATCGTCCGCGGTTTGCCCGTCTTGTTGTAGATGTAGTAGACCATGTACCAGACCACGCGATCCCCTTTGCCGGGAACCTTCACGGTGGCGATGCGCGGGGGCAAGTAAGCGAAGTTGAGAGTCCAGACGCCGCCGCGGTCGAGCGAGAGTTTCAACGGATCGACTTGGCGGAACGGGGCATCGGCCTGCTGGGCGCGGGCGGCGGCGGGCGCGAACGCCAGCCCGGCTCCGACCAGCAGGGCGGACGAGACGAACTCGCGGCGGTTGGCGAATAGCATGGCGGAGCCTGAGTAGTGGGCGAAGGGCGCGTCCCGGCACTACTCCATTCATAACCGCGAGAACGAGTCCGATCAAGCGCATCTCCGCGCGGAAGCCCAAGTTGCGACCGCGCCCGCCCACCCGACCCGAAATGTTCGGGCGATTCCACCAGCCGCGGTCACTTGCCGTCTTTGACCGGCAACGGGGCAGGGGCCGGATGGCTCGAAACCGGGGCGCCGACCGTCGGGTAGGTCATGCCGGTTTGCGGGAGGTTGTAATTCGCCGGGTCGTAGTTGCAATCGCAACGACCGGACGTGTTTTTGCAGCCGAGGCCGAGACCGAGCAGACCGGCGAACGCCGACAGGATGGCAACGCGACGCATGGGAAGACCCTTCCGTGGGTGATGGCGAATGGGTTGCCCGGTTGGCAACGGCGACGCAGAGGTTATCGACCGGGGGGATTGCCGACCTTGAAGGGTTCTGCCAGATTAGGCGGGTGGCGATGGGTAGAGGAACTCGTCCGCCGAGGCAATATGGGCGGCCTATTGTTGGGAAGGCATTCGACCCGACAACCGCTACCATACCTCCATGACCCCCGGCATCACCCCCGACCGCGCCGAGTGCATCGAGCAAGCCCATTTCTTTCGCACCTTCCGGGAGCGGATCGGGGCCAACATCCCCGCGCAGGAAACGCTGGCCCGGCTCCACGAGGAATTGCTCAGCTCCACCAAGATGCCATTCGCGGTGCAATTTCTCTCGCTCGAGCTCAAGCACTCGGGCCGGCTCTCGGAGGGGTTCGCCAAACTACCGCACTACTTCACGCCGTTCCAGACTTTCGTCATGCGACAGGCCGATGACGAAACGTCCAAGTTCACCACGCTGGTG
>JANOSQ010000370.1:0-4297 GCA_031415915.1 Fimbriiglobus sp.
CGTGCCGGCCTTGGAAAAAGCGAGCGCCGTGACGCGCTCGGTCTGGCCGGGGTATTCCCTCGCGATGGTGCCCGCGCCGGGTTCGATGATGTGTACGGTTCCGCGCGTCCCGGCCGCGAGCAGTTTGCCATCGTGGGAATAAGCGGTGGCCGAGACGGGCGGTGCGGCGGCTTCCGTTGCTGCGGGGACGCAGTAAAGCAGAATTGCGATAGCGAAGCGGAGCATAGGAGCACCGAGAGAGGATGTCGTTAGCCCGACGCGCCAGCGAGGGAGTCGGGACCCTCGCTGGCGCGTCGGGCTAACGGGATCAATGATTGAACAAGAATTCTTTGCCCGTCAGCACGGCCCAGATCACGTCCTCGATGGCCTCGCGATGGGCCGCGGGGCTTTCGCGCCGGGCCTCCGCCAACGTGGCGGCGAGCGTCTTCGCTTCGGCCGCGCTCGGGGAACGCGCCAGGGCCAAACCGAACACGCGCTTCACGATCTCGCCGTCGTCGAGTTTGTCCGCGATCCACTTGGCCACGACGGAGTTCTTGTCGCGGAGTTTCTCGTTCAGCGTCTGCCCGTTGTTCAGGTGCAACGCTTGGGTCACGCTCGAATCTTTGGTCACTTCGCACGAACAGGTTTGACTGCGCTCGGCCCGGCCGAAGGCGTCGAGGAAGCGCGACACCAATTGCGAGTCGGGCAGTTGCATCGCCCGCGTGCCGGCGGGGTAGAGCGCGCTGTTGGCCGTGCCACCGCTGCTGCCGATGTTCAACTGGCCGAAAGGCGTCGGCACCCCCGCGATGTCGGCGTAGGCGTCGAGAATCACCTCGGCGGTGAGCCGGCGGATCAGGTAGTGCGAGTAGAAGCGGTCGTCGTCGGCATTGCCGGGCACCGGTTTCGACGAGCGCTGGTAGGCCGCGGAATTGAGGATCGCCCGCATGAGGTGCTTCAAGTCGAACTTGTGCTCGACGAAATCTTTCGTCAGCGCGTCGAGCAACTCGGCGTTCGTCGGCGGGTTCGTATCGCGCAGGTCGTCCACGGCTTCCACCAAGCCCCGGCCCATGTAATTCTTCCAAACGCGGTTGACGATGGCCTTCGCGAAAAACGGATTGCCCGGTTCGGTGAGCCACTCCGCGAAGAACTCCCGGCGATCCTTGCCGCTGTCCGGTGACAACGGCTTGCCACCGAGCGGGGTCGGCGCCATCGCTTTGCCGCGCCGGAGGTGGAGCGCATCGCCGGAACTCAGGCTCTGCACGAGCACCTCGCCGGGGCGGTCACCGTTCTTCAGCCCCACGCGGCTGAAGAGGTTGGCCATCTGCCAGTATTGATCCTGCGTCCATTTTTCGAGCGGGTGATTGTGGCAGCGGGCGCAGGTGATCGAGGTGCCGAGGAACGTGAGAGACGTCGATTCGACGAGGTCGGAAACGTCCTTGTGCATGACGAAGTACGCCCCTCCTCCGTTGGAGAGCGTGCTGCCGGAGGCGGTGAGCAGCGCCTTGGCGAATTCGTCCCACGGTTGGTTGTCGGCCACGCTCGACCGCACCTGCCGGTGGAAACCCCAGACCGATTGCTGCGACAGTTTGCGCGTCGAGATCAACAGCAAGTCGCTCCATTTATGCGACCAGTAATCGACGTATTCCGGGCGGTTCAACAGTTGGTCGATGAGTTTGGCGCGTTTGTCTTTGCCGGTGTCCGCGAGGAACTTCTCGATTTCCGCGGGCTTCGGCAGGATTCCGCAGGCGTCGAGGAACGCCCGGCGGACGAACTCCGCATCGTGGCATTCGGGGGACGGCGGCACCCGCAGCAATCGGAGTTTATCGAGGATCGGCCCATCGATGAAGTTGTGCTTCGGCGCCGTCGTGTACACGCTGTCCGCGACCGTGTTGGCGAATGGAACCGTGACGGTCGCAGTGACCACGCGACTCCCGAATAGCACGGCGATGGCCGTTTCGCCGGCGCCGACCACGGCGACGGCCCCGTCTTCATCGACGGTGGCTACGGTCTCTTCGCTGCTGGTGTACTTCGCCCAGTGGGTCACGTCTTCAATGGCGCCGTCGGCGTAATGCGCGAAGACCGTGACGCGGAAGGCGTCTTTCGGCTTCACCAACAACCGGGGTGGAAACACTTCGATCTTGGTCAGCGCCGCATCGGTATCCGTCGGGCCGGTCGCGCCTTTGGCGATCCAATCTTGCAAGATCTTGGCGTTCTCGGAGTCCTTGGCGAATCGCGTGCCGCCGCCGTGCGGGATGGTGCGCGTCGCCTTCTGGAGCAGCAAGCTCCCGGTGGGTTCCTCGCGGTCGATCCGCCGGCCGACGGCTTGGCGCGTGAGCACGAAGTGGTCGGCGTCGGAATCGTACCCCCGCAGTGAGAGTTTGAGTCCGCCCTTCCCGGCCAACGCCCCGTGGCAGGCGCCCGAATTGCAACCGGCCCGCATGAAAATCGGTTGAATGTGATTCGCGAACGACCAGACTTTCGGCGTCTCGAATCGAACGACCCTCACCGGGACTTTCGCGGTACGCCCGGCTTGCGTCACGGCGATGGTCGCGTCGCCGTTCCCGGCCGCTTTGAGCACCCCGAGAGCATCCACGGTGACGACTTTCGGATTGTCGCTCGCGAATTTCGCCGAGTCCGTCACCGCCGCGGTCGCACGGCCCGCGCTGGAATCGAAGGCGATCAACTGCGCGCTCGCTTGCGGCCCCGTGAGTGCGACGGTCGGCGGGTAGACCACAAGTTCCCCGGCGCCGGCCGAAGCTGCCACGGCGAGTGCCAATATCGACCATCGAAAACGCATAATCGCCTCGGGGGAGAGAGACGCGGAGCAATCACTTCTTAGTCGCGATCAAGAACACGATGTACCCGACTTGGCCGAGGAAGGTCAGCAGCTCGAGAAAGCCGAGCACGATGCCGGTGATGGCGTGGGCTTGGCCCTTGGCTTCCGGGTTCTGCTTGGCGTACTTGAGGCCCAAGAACCCGAGGATGATTGGCACGATGCCGAAGATGCCCAGCACGAGGAAGCAGGAGATGAGGCCGAAGACGCCGCAGTAGTAGGCGGCGAGCGCTTTGGCATTCTTATAGGGGATCAACCCCCCGGTCGCATCGCCGGCGTTGCGGCGCCGCCGCGGCCTGCGATCTCCGGGATCTTCGTAATCGTCTTCGTCGACGCGGCGGGCTCGGGGGCGTTCTTCATCGTCGTCGGGCATGGTGTCCTCAAATCAATTCGGCGATCGGTTTCATCGAATACTCGGTCGCGGGGATCGGCCGGCCTTGCGGGCCGGGGAGTTCCTTGTGGTGGTCGAGGCCCAAGCCCTTGAACACCGTGGCCGCGACTTCCCCCGCGGTCACCGGTCGCGTTTTCGGGGCGTGGGCGTGCTCATCCGATTCGCCGACGATGACCCCGCCCTTCAACGGCCCGCCGCCCATCAACATACTCCAGACGCCGGGGTGGTGATCCCGACCGCCGGCCGGGTTGATCTTCGGCGTCCGCCCGAATTCCCCGGTGGCGATGACCATGGTCGTCTTCAGCAAGCCACGCTCGGCGAGGTCGCTCAGCAGCGCGCTGTAGGCTTGGTCGAAGTTCGGCACCACCTGCTTGGCCATTTCTTTGATGTCAGTGAACGGCCGCGAGCCGTGGATGTCCCAAGTGACCTCGTCGAAGACGGTCTCGAACATGTTGACGGTGACGAACCGGACGCCCGCTTCGATGAGCCGGCGGGCCATCAAACACGATTGGCCGAAGCGCGTCTTGCCATAGCGCTCCCGCGTCTTCTCCGATTCCTTTTGCAGGTCGAAGGCATCGCGGGCTTTCGGGGACGACATCAATTTGTACGCCAGCGCGAAGTTGTCGTCGAGTTGCTTGCCCGCCTGCGATTTCTCGAAGGCTTCCATCGAGCCGTCGATGGCGTCGCGCAGCCTCTGCCGGCGCTCGGCGCGGGCGGGTGTGATCTGCTCCGGCGGCAGCAAGTCGGGGACTTTGAAGTTCGGCACGCTCGGGTCAGCGTTCAAGATGAACGGATCGTGCGCCTTGCCCAAGTACCCGGCCGTATGGCCGTGGGGGAGGTTGCCGCCGGTACGGCCGATGGGCCGGGGGAGGAGCACGTGGGCCGGGAGTTCGCCGCGGCCCCCTTTCTGATAGCCGAGGACGCAGCCCATGTGCGGGTGCTCGATGCCGCCGCTGAACAGTCGGCCCGTCTGCATCACTTGATGGCCGACATCGTGGACGGCGGTGCCGGCGTAGTACAGGCTGCGGATCACCGAGAATTTGTCGGCGTGCTCGGCGGTTTTGGGGAAGGTCTCCGCGATGCGGATGCCCTTC
>JANOSQ010000371.1:0-11451 GCA_031415915.1 Fimbriiglobus sp.
GTCACTTCGAACCGGAGCAGGAAGAAATCCTTGCTGCCGACGAGGTACGCGACGGGCCACCCTTCCACGCGGCGCCGGATCAATTCCCGGTAGCGGGTCCGTTCGTCGTCGGTCGGTTCGTCGAAGGATCGCACCAATACGTCGATCGGCTTGCAGTCCAACACGTGGGCCAACAGCAACCGGGCTTCCAGCGACGGCGCTTCGATCCCCTTTTTGCTCAAGAATTCGGTCGTCCAGTGCAGAAGGGTGCGAACCGTCCAAACCGGCGGGGCCGCCGTCGCTTGTTCCGAAGCCATGGTGCGGAGTCCGTCCGTGGGGGCGATTCGAAGGGAAAGGATAGGGTAGCCGGGCAAAGACGGAGCGTCTACGCTGGAAGCCGGCGCGGGTGCGCCAACGGATCCTGGCGGTTCCGGGAAACACCATCCGTCTGAGCGGGGGACGTGAGTCCCCCGTGTGATCTTCGCCGAGTGAATTCGCAGACACGGGGGCTTACGCAGGACGATTGCCCCCGCAAACGGAGAGCGGCCGGGCTTGCGCCCGGCCGCTCGCATCATTTCTGCTTCCCGCTTCTACCAGGTCCACTGCAGTTGGAAGGTCAGCCCCTGCACGAAGAAGTCGGTGTCGCGGAGGGGGAGCGCCGTCGGGCGGACGATCGAAGAGCGGGTCGGGGCCGGGTCGAGGGGGAAATTCGGGATGCGGGTCACGTCCAAGCCCGTGTCGATCTGGCCCGCGGGGCGGACGATCGAATTCACGTAGAGGATGTTGTAGCCGACGCCGAGGCGCAGGTGCGGGGTCAGGTTGATGCCGAGGGTCAGCCCCGCTTCGGGGACGACGCCGAACTTCGACTGGGTGTAGGTGCCGATGTTGGCGCCCGGCAGGGCCAGCAAGCCGCCGTCGGCGCGAGCGATGCCGGTGTCGGTGATGATGGTTTGGCTGCCGTCGATGATGACCGTCTGGTAGACGCGGCCGAAGGCGACCGAGGCTTTGCCTTGCGCGTACCAGCGGCCGCGTTGGATTTCGCCCTGCATCCCGACGTTCACCCCGTAGAAGTGGTTCTCGGTGCGGAAGCGGTCGACGACGGTGCCGGCGAAGGCGTTGGGAACGCCGATGGAGAGCGGGGAGTCGGGCGTCCGGGCGAAGGTCTCGGTGATGTTCAACGATTCGGAGACGTTCAGGTTTTTGAAGCCGATGAGCAGATCGAGCCGCGAGCAGGGGTTCGGGCCGCACAAGAGCGCCCGCTTGGCGTTGATTTCGCCGCCCCAGATGCTGGTTTCGGTGTCGATGCGGGCCGCGCCGGTGGAGAGTCCGGGGAATGCGGTCAGTTGCGAGAACTGCTGGCCGGTGTTGATGTTCGTGAACGGCCGGGCGAGCAGGGAATCGGTGTTCGACGACAAATCGTGGCTCGTCGAGGTGGTGCCGAGGAAGAAGGCGTTGCCGGCGAGGCCCCAGTTCCGGTTCGGGAAGAGGTACTGGGCGCTGAAGCGACCGCCGGTGTGCCGGTTGTTGCCGAGGTTGTCGTTGCCGAAAAGCGCGCGGGTATCGCCTTGGCCGAGGGTGCCGTTGAACTGCGGGCTGCTGGTCGTGAAGAGCGTCGGCACCGTCTGGGCCTTGGTGAACCAGAGGAGGTACTCGGCGCCGAGGGTGAAGCGGTCATCGGCGGGGGCCATCAGGGCGCTGCGGAGCCGGCCGCGGCCGGGGAAGAGCGCATTGCTATAGCCGCCGCCGTAGGTGGGGGCTTCCAATCCGAGGCTTTCGACCGGGGGGCACGCGGGGTGGCTCGTCAGCGGTGGCGGGGCGAAGGTCGTCGCCAGCGGAACGGGCTGCCCCGGCAGAATCAGCTGGCCGTTCTGGTCGCGGAGTTCCGTGACCATCGGATTGGGCACGAGCTTTGGCTGGCCGACCGGGGGGGTCGCAGGCGTGGCTTGCGTCCGCACGATGGGCCGCAACGTCGTCGGGGCCGGCACGGTGCGCGGATCGGGGAATTGCCCGCGGACCGTGGTGATGTTGGGATCTTCGATCGGGCGCAGTTGACCGAGCGTCGCGGCCGGGGGGGCTTGAGCGAGAAGCGGAGAAGCGGAAAGAGCGAGAGCCAACCCGACGCCTGCGGTGCGGATGCGCATGGGAAATCCTCCTGACCTGACGCGCCCCGGCGTGGTGAAGCCACCGGTTTCGGAGACGGTCCTTGTCTGCTAGGGAAGGATTTCGGCCGGCGGGTGGGAAGCGATGCAAACCAAGCGGCGGAGCGGGGCGGTGGAATTTGGAAAAGGGTCGCGTTGTGCGTTTTGTGCGGGGGATGCCCAAGGGTCGGGTTGTGCGGACATTGGGCGAATTCGGGAAGATCGGGCCGATTCTCCTTCAATCCCGCCCCGCGATCAGCCGATAGATGCGGTACGGAAACGGATTTCCCACGGGGTTGTCATCATGGTCGTTCGCCTTCTCAAGAAAGTCCCGGCCGCCGCATTCGGGTGCGCCGCCTTCACGGTTCTATCGTCCGGCGCCTTGGCCTTCTTCCCGCCGGTGCCCGTCGGCTCCGACGAAGTGAAAGTGTCGCCCATCTCGCCGATCATCCCCGTGGTTCCGCCGCCGGTCGTGGTGGTGCCCCCGGTTCCGCCGCCCGTGGTGATTCCCAAAGTCATCCCCAATCCGGTCTCGCCGCCGTGCGTCTGCCCCGGCCCGATCACGCCGAGCGAAGTCCCCGAGCCGATGACGCTGATTTCGGGGCTGGTCGGCCTGAGCGTGCTGGGCGCCGCCGCGATCAAACGGAAATTGCGGAAGACGGACGCGCAGTAACTCGAATCCCGACGCTGGTGCGACCGCGGAAGCCGGCCCGGAGATTCCCCCCTCCGAGCTGCCCGCGGTTCGCTTCCGTTGCGCAGGTGGGGCACTTTCGGCCGAAACCATTTTGAAGTGGGTTCGGCTCGGTCGCACCACTCACTTCGCCCGCAGTTCCTTGGCCGAATTCACGATGGTCGCGAACTCTTTCGAGCCGCGGATGTTCGAGAGATCGCCGTCGGCGTCGATGATCGCGAAGTCGGCAAACTTCTCCCGCAGGGCTACCCGCAGGTGATCCAAAGCGATGCGGGCATCGTCCGGGTTGCCCTTCGACAGGATCGCGTAGACGCAGGCCACTTGGTAGCGCACGAGCGGGTCGTCCGATTGGGCGAGGGCGAACTCGGCCCCCTTCAAGGCGGCGTCGCGTTTCCCGGAGCGGGCGTGGATGACCGCCCGACCGACGAGGGCGGGGGCGTAGCCGGGGTTCAGTTCCACGGCTTTATCCAACCGATCCAACGCCTGCTCGGGCTGATCCAAGCACTCGCTGAGCACGTGGGCCTGATTCTGCCACGCGGCCAAGTAGCGCGGGTTCAACTCGGCGGCCTTGGCGAAGTCGGCGAGCGCACCGGCCGCGTCCTTGGGTAGCTTGGTTATCCCACGGGCCAAGTAATCGACTTCGTCGCGGAGTTCGAGCTTGGCCGCGGCGACACGATCCCGCGCCGCCGGTTCCGCCTCACCTTTCAACTCGTACAGCCTGGCCCGCAGCAAGTACGTCCGGTACGCCGACCCGCCGGTGTCGAGCGCCCGGGTCGCGTCGGCGAGCGCTTCGTCGAGGCGCCCCCGTTGGGCGAGTGCCAAGCCGCGGTGGTAGTAGGCGACGGCGCATTTCGGATCGCGTTGGATCGCCGCGGTGTATTCCTTGATCGCTTCGGAAGGCTTGTTCATCAGCGTGAGCACGAGGCCGCGGTTGAAGGCCGGGCGCGGATCGCGCGGGCAGAGGGCCTTGGCGAGTTGGAAGCGCTCGATGGCGTCGGTGTAGCGGCCCGCGTATTGGTAGGCGACCGCGAGGGTGAACTGCCCGGCGGCGTGGCTCGGCTCGGTGTCCACGAGCGTTTCCAGCACTTCCGCGGCACCTTTGTAGCGACCCTCGGCCAGCAGCGTCAGCCCCCGGAGGTAGAATTCGAGCGGGCCTTCCGCCCGGCACTGGACGGCGCCGATCGACTCGGCCAGTTCGGGTTGGACCAGTTCCCCGGCCAACTTGGCCCGTTGTTCGCGGACGGCCAGCGGCAGGGCGTACCCCTCGTGGCAATTTTGCGCGATGCGGTTCCAACGCACGGCCCGTTCCAACGCTGCGGTCTTCTCCGCCCCCGTTTTCCCGGTGGCGTTCAACCGCTCGGCGTGGGCGCTCAGCAGTGCGAGTTCGCCGAGTTCGTCCGCGAGTCGCTCCCGCTCGGTATCCGACAGCCGGCGGACGCTCGTTTGCTCCCGCCAGTTCGATTCGGCCGTCACGCCGTAGAGGTCGAACCAGACCTCGACCTTGGCCAGTGCTTCCCCGCGGGTCTTGGGATTCTCGAGGGCGGTGAGGTCGATGTGCAACGCCGTGGTCTCGTCCTGCAATCGATTGGCTCGCAGCGCGGCTTCGGCTCCGGTTCGCTGCCGGGACTGTTGAATCGCGGCGCCGGCGGCGCCGAAAGTCGTCAAGCCGAGGGCGATGGCCAACCCGAGTACCGCGAGGACGGGGTGCCGGCGGCGGTACTTGCGGACGCGCTCGACAAACGACGGATTCCGCGTGTGTTTGAGCGGGCGATTCTCTTGGTGCAGCGTCAGATCGGTGAGCAGTTCCGCCGCGGTCTGGTAACGCGCCTCGGCATCGGGTTGCAGAAGTTTCAGCACGATCGCTTCGATGGCGGGGGCGATCTTCGGGTTCAACGACCGCAGGCGCGGGGCGAACGCCCGGCGGGCCCCGAGGATCGCCGGCAACGAGAGGCCCGCTTGCATGGAGCCTTCGAACGGGTGCTGGCCGGTGAGCAGTTCGTAGAACATGACGCCGAGGGAATAGAGATCCATGCGGGCGTCGGGCGTCGTGGCGCGATGGGCGGCGTAGGCCTCGAGCTGTTCCGGCGACATGTACCGGAGCGTGCCGCCGGTTTGGTCGTAGTGCCCGCTGCGGACGTCGTAAGCGAGGCCGAAATCCAACAGCATCGGCACGCCGTCGTCAGTGACGAGGACGTTGCTCGGCTTCAAATCGAGGTGCAAAATCCCGCGCTCGTGGGCGTGGGCCAACCCTTCGGCGAGGCGCGTGAAGAGCCAGACGACGGAATCGGGGAACGAGAGTCGGCAGAGCAGTTCGCGGACCGGCTGCGGTCGCGGCGACGCCGGTGGCGTACCGGCCTCCGCCGGGAAGACGGGGGTGCTCGCCGGTTTGGACTTCGGCGCGCGGCCCGATTTCGACTTCTTGGTGTCGTGCTGAACCGCGTGCAACGTGCTGAGCAAGCCCGCGCCGGTGGCCGGGAGCATTTTGGTCTCGGAGACCATCTGCAAGACGTCGTGGAGCGTCTGCCGGCCGAGGTAGGGCATGCAGAGCACTTGGATCGGCGGCATCGTGTGGACGGAGTAAACCGGCACGATGTTCGTGTGCTGCAGACTGGCGAGACGCTCCGGCTCTTGATTCGCGCGGCTGGTGAACTTGAGCGCCACGGGCCGAGCGGCGAGGCCGAGTTGCTCGCCGAGGAACACCGAGCCGAAGCCGCCTTCGCCGAGTTTATCGACGAGTTTGAAGCCGAGGACGATGTCGCCGACGCGCGGCATCGGGGTCGAAGTGTCGGAGCCGAGCAAGGACGCGGTACGAGTCGGATCGTTCGCCGCGAACAGCGCCGGTTTCAACTCCAACGACTTCGCCGGCATCGGCGTCAGCACGGTAGGGTCATTCAGATACGCCCGCGGTGGGATCACGTGAATCTGGCGAGTCGAGTCCATGGATGGTTTCTCAAAGTTGCGGCCGGCCATCGTTCTTGATGCGGGATCACACGCTCGGCAACCGCGAGCGGACTACGGCACACTTCCCATAGGGTGGAATGCGCGGACGCGCAGGGATTTTCCCGAGAATGCGGGACCTTTGCGCAACCCAAAAACTCGGATTGAGAGCCCGCCGTGCGCTTGCGCCCGGCGCCGCAATCGGCGCGGGTCAGATTCGGCCGGGGGCGAATTTTCGGCCGGCGCACGCGATTCGCGCCCGTTCCACTATCTTGCCGGGAACGAAATCGCGGAGGGGTTGGCGATGCGGAAGTTCCGAGTGTTGATCGCGCTCGTCGTCGGCCTCGGAGTCGGCGCCGGCGTCACCTATTGGCTCGTCGCTCCGAAGTCGGCGCCGATGGCCGGTTCCAATAAAGAAGACGTGCCGAATCGCGGCCTCGACGCGAACCTCTACATGCAAATCTCGGCCGAGTACCGCGCGGCCTGCTACCAGACTTACAACCTCGCCTTCGCCCGGTTGCAAGAGATCCTGCGCACCCGGAAGAACGACGGCCGGCAGATGGCCGTCATCCTCGACCTCGATGAAACGGTCTTCGACAACGGCGCCCACCAAGCCCGCCAAGTGAAGGCGGGCGCGGGCTTCGACCCGAAAACGTGGGAGGAATTCGAAACGAAGGGCGCGGAGCAAGTGCGCTTGGTGCCCGGCGCGTTGGACTTTTTGGTCGCCGCCGACAAACTCGGCCTCGCGCTCATTTACATCAGCAACCGCAGCGAGAAATCGATCAAGGGTACTTTGGATGCGATCGACCGACTGAAGGTTCCACTGAAAGGGCCGGACCGCGTGAAGTTGATGGGCGCGACGAGCAACAAGGACCCGCGCCGCAAAGAAACGTTCGACGCTTTCGACGTGGTCATGCTCATCGGCGACAACCTGCGCGACTTCACCGAAGTCCCGTTCCGCAGCAAGGTCGACAACACGAAGGACGAAACGAAATCGGACGATCCGGCGAAGATCGCCGCCGCCATCGCCGCGCGCTTTAAGGCCGTGGACGAGAGCCGCGAAAAGTTCGGCGTGACTTGGTTCCTGCTGCCCAATCCCGCTTACGGGGAATGGAACAAGGTGCTCGGCAACGGGGCCAAAGACGCGGACTTGTTGAAGTGAACCCGGCTCACTTATCGCCGAAGGGCGGGGGCGGGAGAACCGCGTCCAAGCCCGATTGCACATCCTCCCACTTCCAAACGACGGTCGCCTGCACCCGGTAACCGCGCTGCGCATCGAGTTCCGTCTTCGGCTCGTCGGAGGCTTTGCGGATCGCGTCGGCGAGCGGTTTGAGCTTGTCCCCGCGGGAGTCGAAGAGCTTGGGCAACTCGACGCTCAGGAACTCCTTCAACCGCTTGTCGTCTTTCCCGACGAGCGTGATCTCCAGATGGAACTCGCGGTCGAGCCGACCGGACACGGTCATCAGATCGACGCCGTGCGAGCCGAGGGTATCGTCGCGGGCCCCCGCCTTCGCGGGGAGTTGGAATCCCGAGGCGCCCGCGAAAAAGAGGAAGGGGGTCCCCCGGGCCGCCTCGCGCACCACCGGTAACAAAAGCGGGTCGATCTCGGTGAGTTCCTCCGAGGTCTTCAAGCGGAAGATCAGCGAATCGAGTGCGCCGCGTTCCCCGAGGGCATACGCTTGGCCCTTCAAGATCGCCCCCCGCGTCGCCGAGAGTTCCCGGCCGTTCAGACCGGGTTCGAAGAACTTGACGGTCTGCGTGCCCCGGTTGTCGGCCGGTTCCACTTTCATCCGCTTCGCTTTGTCGAGCGCGCCGATCCACTCCGGGGAAAGCCACGCCCCTTCGCCCGCGGCCACGCCGTTGGTCGGGTCGGCGAGGAACGCGATCACGCTGCGCTCGAACTTCCGCGGGTCGAACTGGAATCGCAACGTTAAGTATTCGACGACGCGGGCCAAGCGGGTGCCGGGGCGCCACTCGGGTGCGAGCTTGTCCCAGTAGGGCTTGGCGTGGATCAGCAGCACCGCTTCGGTGCCGTCCGGCAACAGCGATTCGACGGGGCGATAGCTGTTCTTCACCGGAGGCTCGGGCACCGTCGGGGGCGTCTTTTTCGGCTCCGTGGCGGGCGTTGTCGCGACGACCGGCTTGTCGCCCAATTGGCTGAGGGCGAAGACGCCCAGCGCGAGGAGCAGCAAGGCGAACACGCCGACGGCCACCACGGTGAGCACGGGGAAGCCGGCCTTCTTCTGCGGCTTCACCTTCCGTTGGTAGCGCGGCCCGGCGTGGGCGAGTTTCTTGGGTTCGACGGGTGCCGGTGGCACGACCTCCGCGGAAGGCGGCTCGACGTTCGGCTTCGGAATCGCCTTGCGAACCACCGTGACCGTGCGGATCGACGGGGGCGGGGTCGCGGGCATCCCGGTCTTGGGCGTCCGGGCCGTGGCGGTGGTCGCCGCCGCCGAGCGGGCCAGCGGCGCCGTCGGACTGAGGATCGATTCCAACGCCGGCGGCGGCGCGAGATCGATGGGGACATACGCCGCCGGTGGCGAAGGCGGATTCAGGTCCATCACGGCCGCGTCGGGCGTGAAGTGCGCCAGCAGCACCGCGACCTCCGCCGCGGTCTGGTAGCGCTCGCCGGGCTTCTTTTTCAGTAGGCGCGTTACGATATCGCCGACCATGTGCGGGATGTCGCTGCGCCCCTGCCGGACGTCCGGAATCGGATCGAGTTGATGGCGGATCAACTTGTCGATGGGCGTCCCATCCGGGAAGGGAACGGTTCCGCGGAGCAAGTAGTAGAGAGTGCAACCCAAGGAATACAAGTCGGCCCGGGCATCGACGGAACTCGAATTCTTGGCCTGCTCCGGCGACATGTAATCGGGGGTGCCGACCACGGTGCCGTCGCGGGTGAGCTCCGTGTGGCCGGGGAGGTCGTCGTCGGCCATGCTGCGGACGAGGCCCATGTCGAGGATTTTGAGCTGGGCCCGGCCGCCGGTGCCGGGGATGGCGCGTTCCCCGTAGACGAGCAAGTTGGACGGCTTGATGTCGCGGTGGACGAAGCCGTTCTCGTGGGCGTGCTGCAAGCCGAGGGCGACCATGCGGGTATATTCGCAGGCTTCCGCGGTGCTCAGCGCCCCGTTCTCCTTCACCAACCGGGAGAGGTCGGAACCGTCCACGTATTCCATGGCGAGGTAGAAGCGGCCCGAAGCATCGCCGGCGTCAAAGAGCTTGACGATGTTCGGGTGGTCGAGCTTGCCCGCGGCTTCGGCCTCGCGCTCGTACCGTTTCAGCACCGTCTTGTTCGACATGAGTTGCGGCCGGACGACTTTCAGAGCGACCATCCGGGACATCCGCGTATCGACGGCCCGGTAGACCTTCCCCATGCCGCCTTCGCCGATCTTCTCGAGGATCAGGTACTGGCCGAAGAGCAGTTCGGGGATGCGGCCGAGTTGGACTTTGCGGTATTGGTAGCGGGTGAGGACACCGAGTGCGTTCAAAGCGTCCGCGAGCGCAGCAGGTTCCGATCCGAGCGTGGCGAACGCGCGCGCGACCGAGTCGAATTGTTCCGCGCTGCAACGGCCCCCGTCGCGCAGAGCCGCCAACAAGGGATCCGCCGTGAGAGTTTCCATACGGGGAAGCTACCGCCCTGACCGAACACGGGGGAAGAGATCGTCGCGAACCCGGAATATGGTAGATTGTACCTCCGAAACCAGCGCTTGGTTTGGAAAAAGCACGCGAGCCGACCCAATGACCCCCGCGACCGCCCCGACGACCCCCCCGCTGCCGCCCATGACCTTCCCCGGCGGCGAAGATGCCCCCGGCTACCGCTGGGCCTTCCGCGCTTTCTCCGTGATGTTCCTGCTCACGCTCTGCGCCGGTCTGGCCAACTTCGTGCTGCCGAAACTGGCCCGGATGATGGGGCTTTAGGCCGTGCCCGGCGCGCCCCACATGCATTCGGGAAAGCCGATCACCGAGCGATCCGCGCTCGGCATCGTCTGGATGTTCTTCGTATTCCCCATGACAGGCGCCCCCGCGGCGGGTTGGCAAGAACTGCGGCGCCGGCGACAGGGCGCGCGGGGTCAACTCCTGAGCGACGACGTTTCGGCGCTCCGGCGCACCGCCGCTTGCAATTCCGCGGCGAGGAACACCGAGCCGGTCACGCAGAGCAAATCGTCCGGCGCCGTCGAAAAGCGTGCGGCCTCCCACGCCGTCGCGGCATCGCCGAACGTGCGAATCTCTTTTCCCGGCGCGAGTGGCGCCAGCACCTCCGCGAGTTGCTCCGGCGGCACGCTGCGCGGGTTGTTCCCGAATCGCGTCACATAAAAGCGGTCGAAGCACGGGGCCAAGATCCGCAGCATCGACGGGTAATCCTTGTCCGCCGACACCGCAAAGACCAGCGACCGCCGGCCGGCCACGGGCAGCGACTCCGCCAAAGTCTCGGCCAGCGCCCGTGCCGACGGCTCGTTGTGCGCACAGTCGAGGACCACCAGCGGTTCCCGCGACACGACTTCGATCCGCCCCGGCCACCGCACCGCCTGCAACCCGGAGACGATGGCCGACGGCGGGATTGCCAACCCCCGCGACTTCAAGACTTCGACGGTTCCCACGGCGAGCTTGGCGTTGGCGATCTGGTGCCGCCCCAACAGACCGGGTCGGCACGGGATCGACGCGGCCGGGTCGAGCACCTCGGACTTCACCCCGCGCGCCACGGCGTCGATCACCGAGCGCGCCCCGCCCGCTGGCACTCCGCAGATCACCGGGACACCGCGCTTGAGGATGCCGGCTTTCTGGAAGGCGATCTCCTCGACCGTCTCCCCGAGCTGCGCCATGTGATCGAGGCCGACCGTGGTGATGATGCTGACGAGCGGCCGGCAGACGTTCGTCGAATCGAAGCGACCACCGAGGCCGACTTCGACGATGGCGATATCGACCCGACGCTGGACGAAGTGTAGAAATCCGAGGGCGGTGCTGATCTCGAAGAACGTCGGCCCCGCCCCCGGCTCGGTTTCGAGCGCGAGCACCGCGGGGGCGATTTGCCCCATCAACGCCGCGAGCTCCCCCCGGCTGATACTCCTGCCATCGACTTGGATCCGCTCTTCCACGCAGTCCAAGTGCGGCGAGGTGAATAGGCCGATGCGGTACCCGGCCGCGCGCAGGATCGAACCGAGCATCGCCGCGGTGGAACCTTTCCCCTTGGTGCCCGTGATGTGGACGATGCGCAGGCGGTCGTGCGGGTCGCCGAGGGCGCGCAGGAAGGCCCGCATCCGCTCGAGCTTCAAATCGGTCGGGGTCGCACTGCGGAGTTCGTAGTTGATGCGCGCGAACCAGAACGCGACGGCGTCGTCGTAGGTCATGGGGGAAATGTAGGGGGATGCGCGCCGGAACCACCGGCGCGGCGACGAGTTTTCGCCACCCGTGGAGACGGACAAGCCCGGGGCCTGTCCGACTTCAAACGATTTGCGCAATACGAGCCGGACGCGTGAGCGACGGACCGATCCGGTTTCGCGAAGCCGAATTTCTCGCGGTGCGGTCCGTCGCTCACGCATCCGGCTCGTGTGCGGACAGAACTACTTCCGCAATCCCGCGATCTTCTCTTCTTCCTTCGCCACGAGCGGGTCGAACTCCGCGATCTCTTTGCCGTTCTTCCCTTGCTCGTGTTTGCGGAAACCGAACAGGTACGTTTCGTTCTGCGGCCGCCAGCGGTGGAAGAACAGC
>JANOSQ010000372.1:0-1883 GCA_031415915.1 Fimbriiglobus sp.
CGCGGTTCCACCACGACGCTGACTTTCCCGGCGTCGGGCGTCCCTTTGCCGACGCGCTGGCGCTCGATCACATCCCAAACATCCACGGTTCCGTTCTTGAGCACGACGGCGACGCGATCGCCTTTGGGGTCGCCGAAGGCGATGCCCGCGATGGCCTCGGTGCCGAGCTGGGCGTCGAACCCGTCGAAGATTTTGCTCTTCGTGGGGAAGTCGTACACCGTCAGCCGACCCTTCGGCGCTTCGATGGCCACGCGTTCGCCGGAATCGGAGAAATCGATGATGCGCCGGCCCTCGATCCCGTCGGCGTCGACTTTGAATTCGCCGGCGATTTTGCGGGCGGGATCGAAGCGGAAAACCGCGTCCTCGGTGCCTTTTCCCATGAACCCGGGGCTGGATTGGTAGACCACCAGCATCGTCGGCCCGGTCACGGGATGGACGAAGTTGTGTACTTGGCGAACGAACTCGGGGGAGATGGGCAGCGGCGTCGCGGTGCCCACGCCGACGATCGGACCCTTGGATTCCCCGGCGGGTGGCAGGGTCAACGTCGAAACGGGCGCGCCGGGCGCCTGGGGAATCGGCGCCGGATTCCCAGCGGCTTTCGTCGGGCGGGTGTTCGTGTTGTTGCCATCGAATTTGGTCGTCGTCCCAATCGTGATCGTCGCTTTGCTCACATCGTCGGCGACTTTGAGCACGAAGAAGTAGACCGCCGCGACCGCCCCTCCGCAGCCGAGGAACAGCACCGCGGCGAGGGCGCCGAAGATGAGCAGCATCTTGTTCCCCTTCGCCGACTTCTTCCCCGCCGGCATCGGTGGATCGTCGTCGTCATCGTCATCGTCGCGATTTTTCTTTTTCTTCTTCGGACGATCATCGTCGTCATCCGCAACGCGTTTCGAAACCGGCCGGGGTTCTTCGAACGAGAACTGCGAGGCGTGAACCGGCGGCGGCACGAATACCGGCGCGGGATCCTCCGCGGCGCCCGGCATCGCGAACGTCGGCTCGCCGCCGATCACCGGCTTCAACTTCTCTTTCTTCTTGCGGGGTCGGTCGTCGTCCTCTTCGTCCTCGTCCCGAGGCCGCTTCTTCTTGCGCGGTGGCTCTTCGTCCACGACCGCCGGTGTCGGCTCGTCGAAGGCGGAGTCGTCGAGCATCATCGGCTCCGGCGCCGCCGGCTTCGGCGCGATCTTCGGCAAAGGCATCTCGAGCACGCTGAGCTGCTGGGTATCGCCGGCACTGTCCACCGGGGGGCCGGGGTTCGGCACCTTGAATTTCTCTTGGCACTTCTTGCAGCGGACGCTTTTGCCGACCACCTCGTCCGGGGCGCGGAGTCGGGATTGGCACTTCGGACAGACGACATCGATGGGCATAAGTCGATCCCGGTCGTATTTCAAAACCAGACGTGTGGCACTACGTTACACCGATCCCCGGCGCCGGGCAACCGGAGCGAGCGGCGGTGAGAGGAACTTTGGTGTCCGCTAATTCTTCGTCAACGCGAACGGTTTCAAGTTCGGCGAACGGCCGAGGGTCGGATTCTGGAGGCCCCCGCTGAGTTGCTGGACGCGCAGGGCCGCGTAGGCGGTCGCTTCGTGGATGTGGACGAACCCATCGCGGTTGAAGTCGGCTTTCCCGCGCAGGCCTTCCACCAACCCGAAGGTGAAGAACCCGGCCTTCGTCCCGCTGCTTTCGATCGAGTATTCGTCGCCCATCGACGAGCAGATGACGGCGACGCCGCAGTCGTCGGTCAGCAGTTCGCGCACGAGGTCGTCGGCGCCCCCGGCATGGAGGGCACCCTCGGCCGCGGCGCCCGAGTGGCAAGCGTCGAAGACGGCCAGCAATCGGCCCGGCATCCCGGCGAGTTTGCTCTTCACGGTATCGCCGGGGACGCA
>JANOSQ010000373.1:0-11829 GCA_031415915.1 Fimbriiglobus sp.
GAACAGGCCCTGCGGGCCTTCATCGCCGAAGGCCAACTGCCCCCGCTGCCAACCAATCCCACTGCAGGAGCCTGAAGGGTTACCTCCGCACAAGTTCGCTCAGTACTGCCCCAGATCCGCAGCCGATGTCGATGACTGTCCGAGGCGAAGGGATCTCGGCAAGCAAGTCCGCTATGGGGCCAGCGATTTGCTGGGTGGAGTTCCCCACGAAAAACGGACAGTGAGTTAAGGGTTATTGGGGTAGTGACGCTTCGAAATCGACCGGCGAGAGGTAGCCCAGTTTCGAGTGCCTGCGGACCCGGTTGTACCAGGCCTCGATGTACTCGAAGATGCTCGCCCTCGCTTGCTCACGGGTGAGGTAGTCCTCGTCGTGGACCAACTCTTTTTTCAGGCTCGCGAAGAAGCTCTCCATGGGCGCGTTGTCCCAACAGTTGCCGCGTCGGCTCATGCTGCAGATGATGCCTTCGGTGCCCAGGAGCCGTTGGTAATGGTCGCTGGCGTACTGGCTGCCGCGGTCGGAGTGGGCCACCAATTCGGAGCCGGGGAGGCGACGGACAACGGCCATCTCCAGCGCGTCGACCACCAATCGGCTCGTCATCGTCGCGTCCATCGACCAACCCACCACCATCCGCGAGTACAGATCCTCGACCACCGCCAGGTACATCCAACCCTCACGAGTCGAAATGTACGTGATGTCGGTCACCCACGACTCGTTTTTCGACGCCGGATCGAACTGGCGATCCAGGAGGTTCTCGGCCACGGGGTGGTGATGGTTCGAGTCGGTCGTTTGCCGGAACTTCCGCTTCGGTTTCGCGGCGATTCCGGCCTCCCGCATGATCCGGGCCACCGTGTTCACGCAACAGTCGTGGCCCCGAGCCTCCAACTCGGCGTGGATTCGCGGGCTGCCGTAGCGGGCCTTCGCCTCCGCGTGCGCCGACCGGATCTCCACGAGCATCGCGTCACGCCGTTGTTGCTGGGGACTGGGTGCTCGCACTTGCCAGGAGTAGTAGCCGGTGGTGGACACGCCGAGTGTCTCGCAGAGCACTGTGATCGGCCAGTCGCTCGCATGCTGTTGGATGAACGCGTAACTCACAGCGACTCCCGGGCGAAGAGCGCCGTAGCTTTTTTTAGGATGTCGCGTTCGGCCTTGAGGCGGGCGACCTCGGCCTTGAGACGACGGAGTTCATCGTCGGCAGGCGGAAGGTTGCCGTGTCCGGGAAAGGCCTCGGCGCCGTCGGCTGCGAACGTGGCCTTCCAGCGACGGAGTAGCTCGGCGGCGATTCCGAGGCTGCGAGCCGCTTCGGAGAATGAGCGACCTTGCTCGGTGACCAACTTCACGGCCGAGAGCTTGTACTCGCGGGTGAACGTGCGTCGCGTTTCTGCCATTCGGGGATCTCCTTGAATGAAGAGTACCCCTTAACTTGGTGTCCGCAACTTTTGGGGAGGTTCACACGTAGTTACATAAGCCTAGATTTTCAACCGCGAAGTCCGCTCAATTGTTATCCCCCGCGAGGGATTCGGCCGCAGCGCGAATTCCCACGCTCATTTTATATTCTAAGTCCAATTTCGATGTGCCATTCAGTTGTCCGCGGCAAATCGGACGTAGTATTGCGGGCTTGCGTCACTCCGCCACTGCCTTTCTGTGTTGTACGCTAATTGAGGCGAGGTTATCCTTGTCCATGCCCAACCCGAACCGGGTGAGCCACCGATCAGGATTCACGCTCATCGAACTTCTGGTGGTGATCGCAATTATCGCGATCCTCCTCGGTCTCCTCTTGCCCGCGGTGCAGAGGGTACGCGTTGCGGTCAGCCGCCTCCAGTGTGGTAATCATGGGCCGCAATGGCGATCTGGCCCGGGCGCGGATCGCGATCGACGATTTGGAGTCTAAAGTGATTCTACTACGGGATTCCATGACCCGCTACGTTGAGGATCACGCCGTATGCGCATCTTGATCGCCGACGATGATGACGTGTCCCGTTTGGAGTTGGCATCGTTGCTGACCCACAGCGGCTACGAAGTGACAGTCGCCACCGACGGTCCGACGGCTTGGAATATTCTGCGGGGCAAGGATCCTCCCCGACTCGCCATACTCGATTGGCTGATGGACGAGATGGATGGTGTTGACGTCTGCCGAAGGGTGCGCGAATGTCCGGAACTCCGGAACGTGTACTTGATTCTGCTCACGTCACGTGGAGATCGGGAGCATATTCTCGAAGGACTTCGCGCCGGGGCCAACGACTACGTCACGAAGCCGTACGAGGCCGTCGAACTGCTGGCGCGCGTCCGGATAGGCACACAATTGGTGGCGCTGCAGAGCAAGCTGGTGGCGAAGGTCCACGATATGGAAGACACACTGACGCAGGTGAAGCAACTCCAGGGGCTCTTGCCCATCTGCTGCTACTGCAAAAGTATTCGCGATGGTGAAAACACTTGGCAAAAGGTGGAAAGTTACGTCCGAGATCACTCGGAAGCGACGTTCAGCCACGGCATATGCCCCGAGTGCTGGAATGCCCATGTGAAACCGCAATTCGACGTGGGCAATTTGTCGATCACATTGTGTGCGCGCGGGAAATCGGGTTCGATCATCGACTATCGGGAATTGAGGAGATAATTTCCATGGCCACTGCAGAAAGCTCGGCACGCCAAATTCTAGTGGTAGACGACGACGAAAACGTCGCGAAGCTGCTCGCGCGCATCCTCGGCGGGCAGGGACACGCTGTCCGCCGCGCGGCGGATGGCTTCGAAGCTCTGGCGCTGGCGACTGCTCTGCCCCCCGACTTGATTCTGCTCGACCTCGAGATGCCCCGACTAGGCGGATTCGAGGTCTGCCGCGCATTCAAGAGCGATTTGCGCACCCGGCTCATCCCCGTGGTCATTGTCACGGGTCGCAGTGCGGCAGAGGGCCGCTTGCGGGCGTGGGAGCTCGGGGCCGACGACTTCCTCACGAAGCCCTTCCAAGTGGCCGATGTGGCGGTGCGCTGCAAGGCACTGCTGCGGGTCAAGGATCTGGTGGACGAACTCGACTCCGCCCAAGCCGTCATGTTCGCGTTAGCACGCACGGTCGAAGCCAAAAGCCGCTACACGCAGGGTCACACCGAGCGAGTCACGGAGTACGCCACGGCGCTGGCGGCGCGCATCGGGATGCCCGAAAATGAGCGGGAGACGCTCCGCCGCGGCGCGTCCCTGCACGACATCGGCAAAATTGGAATCCCCGACGCGATCTTGGACAAGCCGGGGAAACTGACTTTCGAAGAGTACGAGCTCGTGAAGAAGCACCCGGCCGAAGGCGTGCGGATCGCGGAGCCGCTGAAGTCGATCCGAGATACCATCCCGCTCATCCGGTGGCACCATGAGCGGCTCGATGGCCGTGGCTACCCTGACGGACTGTTCGGCGCAGCAATCCCGCTTTCCGTAAGGGTTTTATCCGTCGCGGATGTCTACGACGCGCTGGCCAGCGAAAGGCCGTATCGCCCCGCAATGCCGCACGACGAGTGCCGGCGGGTCATGGTGGAGAATGCGGCCGGCGGCGGTCTGGATCCCGATTTGGTGGCGGTATTCTTCGGCTCGAAGGCCGAGTGGGACTGTGGGATGAACCAGACCCCCACTCCGGTGCGGGTAGGATTTTCTCTTCATACCGACACAAATCGCGATTCGAAAGCGCGCAGCGATTCCGCGGGGCGTTCGATGACACCGGCGTGGCGATGGTCATCACCGATGTCGACAACCGCTTCGTGCGGGTGAACGCCGCGTTTGCCGAAATGTTAGGGTACGCTCCGTCGGAAATGCTCCACATGTTGATGGTTGATGTCATCCACCCCGATGACCGTGCCACGGGCTATGCCCAGCTGGAACGCCTTCTCGGCGGACTGAGCAATTGCTTCCAAATTGAAAAGCGCTACCTGCACCGGGATGGCCGCGTAATCTGGGGCCTCACGAACGTGTCGCTGATTCGCGACTCCGAAGGTGTGCCCTTCCAGTACGTCGGCCAAGTGCAGAATCTGACCGAGAAGAAACGCGACGAAGCGGCGCTGAACTTCCAGCACGCGCTGCTCCGGTCTCAATCCGAGGCTTCCCCCGACGGCATCCTGATCGTCGGAGAGGGACACCGCGTCCTATCCTACAACCGTCGCTTCCTTTCGGTGTGGGGCTTGGATGAAGCCGTCGCCGCGCGCGGCGACAACGCGGCCCTGCTGTCCGAGGCGCGGAACCGGGCCGCCGACCCCGACACATTTTTCGCCCGCGTCCAAGCGATTTATGCAGATCCGGAGTCACCCAGCCACGAGGAGGTCGCGCTGGCCGACGGACGGACGCTCGACCGGTATAGTGGCCCGTTGCGGGGTTCGGAGGGGGAACTGCTCGGCCGCGTCTGGTACTTCCGCGACATCACGGAGCGGAAGCGGTCGGAAGAGGCCGTCGTGCAGAGCGAAGCGCGCAAGGCCGCCGTCCTTGCGTCGGCGCTCGATTGCATCGTCACGATCGATGCCGAGGATAAGATTGTGGAGTTCAACCCGTCGGCCGAGCGCACGTTCGGTTTTTCCCGGGAGGAGTTGCTGGGAAAGCGCGTGGTCGATCTGCTCATCCCGCCGGCGTATCGGGAGCGCCACATGCGCGGGATGGCCCACTACATGGCGACCGGCGAAGGGCCGATACTGGGGCGGCGGCTCGAATTGACCGCGATTCGTGCCGACGGTACCGAATTCCCCGTCGAGGTCTCCATCACACCCCTCCTCTTCACGGGGGACATTCATTTCACCGCCTTCCTCCGAGATTTGACGGAGCGGAAGCGGACCGAGGTCGAGCGGGATTCCCTGCTCGCGAAACTGAATCTTCAGATCGACCGGATGCCGCTCGCTTACCTTCTGAGCGATCACGATTTCCGATACATCCGCTGGAACCCCGCCGCCGAACGCATATTCGGTTTCACCCAAGCCGAAGTCATCGGAAAAAGTCCATTCGATTGTACCATCCCAACTCATTCGCGACCTTTCGTGGAGGGGATCTTCGCCCGATTATCGGCGGGAGACATGGACGCTCATGGCACGTGCGAGAACATCACCAAAGACGGACGGACCATCGTCTGCGAGTGGTACAACACCCCGTTATTCGAATCGGATGGGGCTTTCTCGGGCATCCTCTCGCTCGCGCAAGACGTGACCGCTCAAAAGCGGGCGAGCGAGGCAGTGGCTATTTCCGAAGTGCGCTACCGCCGCCTGTTCGAGGCGGCCATGGATGGAATTCTAATCGTCGATCCCGTGTCGGGCCGGGTGGTCGACGCCAACCCTTTTCTGCGATGCTGATCGGATACACACGTGACGAACTGATCGGGAGGGAACTCTGGGAGATCGGCCTGTTCCAAGACATCGAGTCGAATAAAGAAGCGTTCCACACACTTCAGCAAGATGGTCACATCCAGTACGACAACCTCCCGCTCCGGACCAAGGATGGCGGCAAGATCGATGTCGAGTTCGTCAGCAACGCATACGACGTCGGGGGGATCCGCGTCATACAGTGCAACGTCCGCGACATCACCGAGCGAAAACGGGCGGAGGGCCAGCTCAATCTGCGCGACCGGGCCATCCGAGCGGCGAGTCAGGGCATCATCATCACCGACCCGAATCTGCCCGACAATCCGATCGTCTACGTCAGCCCGGGGTTCGAGCGCATCACCGGCTACGAATCTGGCGATGCGATTGGCCTGAACTGCCGCTTTCTCCAGTGTTCCGATACCGATCCCGCGGCGGTCGTGCGCCTGCGTTATGCGATCCGGCTTGGGGAGCCGTGCACCGTCGAGTTGCTCAACTGCCGAAAGGATGGAACACGATTCTGGAATGAACTCTCGATTTCCCCGGTCCACGATGCGGCTGGTCGCCTCACGAACTTCGTGGGCGTTCAGTCCGACGTGACGGCGCGTCGGAATCTGGAGGAGCAATTCCGACAGATGCAGAAGCTCGAAGCGGTGGGGCAATTGGCCGGCGGCATATTGAACATCGAAACCCGGAACGTGGAACTCGACGCGGCCTATGCGCAGACGCACACGGACGCCCGCGCCGGTCCCCACGTCCTGCTCAGCGTCGCCGACACAGGTACCGGCATGCCACCAGATGTGGCGGCGCGGATCTTCGAGCCGTTCTTCACCACCAAGGGCATTGGGAAAGGGACCGGGCTAGGACTCGCGACGGTCTACGGGATCGTGAAACAAAGCGGCGGCCACATCGCCGTGTACAGCGAAGTCGGAATCGGTACGACGTTCAAGGTCTATCTACCGTGCGTCGAAGAGGCGACGGTTGCGGTGAAAGGCCGCTCGTGGTTACAACCTCCCTCACGCGGGACGGAGACGGTATTGGTCGTCGAGGACGAAGACGGAGTACGGGCCTTGACTCGACGTATATTAGCCGGATGCGGCTACACCGTGCTGGAAGCGGCCAACGGGAACGAAGCCCTGTGCGTGCTCGCCGCGTATCTCGGGCCGATTCACCTGCTGGTTTCGGATGTGGTGATGCCAGGGATCGGCGGGCGCGTCGTCGCGGAGCGTGTGGCCGAATTGCATCCCGGCGCGAAGGTGCTGTTCGTTTCCGGTTACACGGACGACGCAGTCATCCGCCACGGCGTTTTGCAAGAAGGGGTGAACTTCCTTCAGAAGCCCTTTTCGGCCGCCAGACTGGCCATCCGCGTGCGGGAGGTCTTAGATAACCCGCGGTGATTTACTCGTCGAAGAGCGGGCATCCCCGCACAGGCCGCGTTCGAGGTGCGCCCGCCGAGTCTCGCAACAGGGTATCGAGTACGAACGGCGTCGCGTCGTCCTTTGGGAATGCGCCGCTGAGCGCCGCTATGCCGCCGCTGAAAAGGAGGCTTCCGCCGGCGGAGTAGACGAGCGTATGGCCCGAGGTGCGCACGCCGTAACCCCGCGCCACCTCGCCCCCGGCGTCACGTTCCACCGACGCTCCTGGAACGAGCAGCGCGAGATCCCAGTTCCTCCCCGACCACCAATCTTCCTCCGCACCCGAAGGGCCGATGAAAACGATGCGGCTGCGGACGATTCGCGGATCGTGGGGTTCCATCCGAGCCAGCAGGACAAGCGTGTCGCGGGCGCAGGGGCACTTCGGATGTAGGAACACGACACATTCGTTACCGGTCGAAACCGATGCGCCATATCGGACCTCCGGCACGAGGCCCGACAAACCGGGTCGCGCATCGGACTCCATCATGATGCCCATGCCGGTGCCGAGCGCGGCGAGCCAGAGGATGATGGCCGAGAGGGGAATGATACGCGTCACGCGAGCGCCTCGATCGGCTGCGGACATTCGTCGCGTCGCTTCAAGAGCGCCACGCGGTTGCCCACCGAGTTGTAGCGCACCTCGTCCATGAATGCGCGCATCAGCAGGAGCCCGCGCCCGCTCGGCCGATCCAAGAACTCGAGGTCGGTCGGGTCGGGCAAGCCCGCGACATCGAAGCCTGGGCCTTCATCAGCGATCACGAATGAGGCCTCATCGTGGGTGACGCGGACCGCCACGCGCACGCGCCGCTCGGAGTAAGGCGCCTCGACGCGGCGTTCATGCGCCAAGCCGTAGAAGGCTTTGTCGTCCTCTTCCTTCAGCTTGGAACTCACGCCAAGATTCCCATGGTAGATTGCGTTGAGGAGCGCCTCTTCGAGAGCCACGCCGATGCGGATCACGGACGTTGCGTCGCAGAGTCCCATGCTCAGCACGTCCTGCTGGAGGACGGCGATCAGCGGCTGCACGAGCGTCGGATCGTTGTCGATCACGAACCGCGCGGTCCGACGCGTCTGGCACGATTGCACTTGATGGCGGCGTTCGTCGGTCCGCGAAGCCGCCAGCACCTGCTCGACCACGCCCGGCAGTTCCGCCGCGAGGGTGCGCTTCGGCACATAGCCGGCCGCCCCGGCTTTCAGCGCGGCGATGGCAATGCTCTCGCTGCCGTAGCCCGTCATGAGGATGACGGGCACGCGCGGGAAGCGCTCACGGATCTGTTCGACGAGCGCCAGCCCGTCGAGGTTGGGCATCTGCATGTCGGTCACGACGACGCTCGGGGTGGCGGCCTCGATCTGCTCCAGCGCGAGCGCACCGTCCGCGGCGTAGGCGACAAGCCAGCCCGATTTCTCGAGCACGCGGCCGGCCACGCGGCGGTCGATGGCCGAATCGTCCACGACTAGGATAATTGGGATTTGCACGGCATCGGCGGGAGTGGTATTCGACATCGGGGCCTCCGGGATCATTATGTGGCGAGTTCGGGTACGGCGCAGGCGAGGTCGGCCACGAGCCGATGCACTTCCGCTTCGAGTTTGTCGAAGGCTTCGCTCGCTCCGCCGAGGTCGCCCTCTGTCGCAAGGGATTCGAGCCGGCGAGCGGCTGCGGCCGCATCGATTCCGCCGACGTAGCCGGCGGCCCCTTTGAGTCCGTGCGCGGATCGTTTCAGACAGGCGGCATCGCCGACGGCGACCGCGCTGCGGATCTCGCGGAGCAATTTCGGGCCGTCCGTGCGGAATAGTCCCGCGACTTCGGCGAAGAGTTCCTCGTCGCCGCCGAGGCGCTCCAAGGCTTCGGCGCGGTCGAACGAAAGCGGAAGTCCGATCCGCTCCGCGCGGCGCGGTGTCGGGGTTTCCACCATCGCTTGCGCAAGGGGCGGAGACGTCTCCGCCACTTCGGCCTTCCAGTCCAGCGATTCGATCCAGCTCAGCACGCGGAAGAGTTCCTCCCGCTGCACGGGCTTGGTCAGATAGTCGTCCATCCCGCCCGCCAAGCAGCGGTCGCGGTCGCCCGCCATCGCGTGGGCCGTCATCGCTACCACGGGCGTGCGTCGGCCCGTGCCCGCTTCAATCTCGCGGATGCGCCGTGTCGCCTCGAATCCGTCCACTTCGGGCATCTGCACGTCCATGAGGACCACGTCGAACCGCTTCGCGACCATCGCGGCGAGGGCTTCGCCGCCATGGTTCGCCACGGTCACTGCGTGCCCACACTTCTCGAGCAGCCGCACGGCCACGAGCTGATTCACCACGTTGTCTTCGGCGAGCAGGATTTCGAGGCGCCGGGTCGGCGCGGCGTACGCGACCGCTCCGCCCGTCGGCTCAAGCTTGCCCCGGTGCGACGGCTCGCCGCCGAGCACGGCCGTGATCGCCTTCAGGAGTTCCGCGGCCTTCACGGGCTTCACCAGATACGCCTCCATGCCGAGCGCCCGGCACCGCGCCGCGTCCCCTTGGCCGTCGGCGGAGGTGAGCATCATGACGGCCGAGCCGGCCAGAGTCGGCTCGCGGCCGATCTGCTCCACGACCGCGAAGCCGTCCATGTCGGGCATCATCGCGTCGAGCAGGACGAGCGGATACGGCTCTCCGGCGCAGGCCGCGCGCCGCAGTTCCGCGAGCGCCGCCGGGCCGGAATCGACGCAGGTCGGCAGCGCTTCCCAGAGCCGCAGGGTGTCGGCGAGCACGCGGCGGTTGGTCGCGTTGTCGTCGACGACGAGGACGTTCGAGCCGCGCAGCGTCGTCGGCGGACGCCCGGACGGCCGGAGGCCCGAGTGCCGCGCCGGTTCGAAGAGCGACTCTAAATGTAACTCGCTGCCGACGCCCGGTTCGCTCTCGACCCAGATGCGTCCGCCCATGAGTTCCACGAGCCGCGTCGAGATGGTCAGCCCCAATCCGGTGCCCCCGAAGCGCCGGGTGGTGGTGCCGTCGGCCTGGGTGAACGCTTCGAAAATGCTCGCCTGTTTCGCCTTCGGGATGCCGATGCCGGTATCGCGGACGGTGAACCGGACGCCGACCCCGCCCGGCGTTTCGATGCGGGCCGCGCTCAGCACCACTTCGCCGCGCTCGGTGAACTTGATGGCGTTGCCGACGAGGTTGGTGAGCACCTGGCGGAGCCGGCCCGCATCGCCCACGAGCGAATCGGGCACGTCGGCGTCGATGTCGCAGGCCAGCTCCAGCCCCTTGGCGTGGGCCTTGAGCGCGAACGCTTTGAGGGTGTCGCCGAGCACGTCGCGCAGGGCGAACGGGGCCGGGTCGAGGTCGAGTTTGCCCGCCTCGATCTTCGAGAAGTCGAGGATGTCGTTGATGACCGTGAGCAGCGAGTCGGCCGACGACGCCACCAGCGTCAGCGAGTCGCGCTGCTCCGCGGTGAGGTCGGTTTCCAACACGAGGTCGGTCAGCCCGAGGATGCCGTTCATCGGCGTGCGGATCTCGTGGCTCATGTTGGCGAGGAACTCGCCCTTGGCCCGGCTCGCGGCCTCGGCGTCTTCGCGGGCCTGCCGCAGCGCCGCCTCCGCGCGCTTCCGCTCCGTGACATCCTGGATCTGCGACACGAAGTGCAGCGGCCGGCCCCCGGCATCCCGCACCAGCGACACGCTGACGACGACGTTGATGACGGCGCCGTTCTTGTGCAGGTAGCGCTTCTCGACCTGGTACGACGGGCGATCGCTCGCCAGGATCTCGGCGACGCGGGCCTGATCGATCGAGAGGTCGTCCGGGTGAGTGATGTCGTGGAACGTCCGCGCCAGCAGTTCGTCGGGCGTGTATCCGACGAGATCGCAGAGCGCCCGGTTGACCCGGAGCCAGCGGCCGCCCACCGGCGCGAGCAGGGCCATGCCGATGGCCGCGTGTTCGAGCGCACCGCGGAAGCGCTCTTCGCTCTCGCGGAGCTCGCCGGTGCGGAGGCCGATTTCGGCTTCGACGCCGGCGTGCGCCGCTTCCAACTCCGCTTCGCGCGCGGCCGCTTCTTCGATGTCCCGTTCGCCGCGGATGCACGACCAGATCAGGAACACGTCGATGAAGACGACCCAGCCGGCGTGTTCGAGCCAGCGCCAGTCGGAGCCGACCGTCGAGCCGTACGCCGACTCCGGCCAGAGGATGCCGCGGAAGATGTGGTCCCCGGCCGTGACGGCGGTGGCCGTCAGGAGCACGCGCCAGTCGCGGTAGAACGCCAAGAACGCCAGCGAGCCGAAGACGTGGAAGTGCGTCTCGATGCGGCCCCCGCTCAGGTGGATGAGCAGCGCCGTGCTGACCATTTGGCCGGCGGCAATCGTGTGCCGCGTCCAGGTGCGTCCGGGCCGGAACAGGCCCAGCAATACAGGGGGGGCAATGGCCGCGAAACCGAGCAGAACCGCACCCCACAGATGCGGGTGCGTGCGGCTTGTCGAGCCGACCCAGGTGAGGGGAGTTACCCACGCCGCGAGCCCCACTGCGACGAGCCATTGGAATACGAGCAGCCCCACGAATAGTCGGTCGGTGCGCCCAGCCACGCGGTGCCGCATCTCCTCAGCGAGTAGCTTTTTTCGCGTTTGAACCGCGGCCAAAATCGTTGGGCCATTTTCCGCATCGATCATCCAGCCCTTTCCAGCCGCGCGGCTGACCTTGGACCAACTGAGTATTGCGGCCAATTATTGGCCCGGACTGAACCCTAGTTCGCTCAAGTCTAGACTTCCAACAATAATCGGAGCCGCGGAGTACAAATCGAGAGCGGATTTGAGCCCGGGCCGCAGATTTCGCGCGGTGCATTCTTCTAAATCGCATGCGATGTAATTTGTGGATACGGGGACTGAGGGATGAGGATGATTATCATCGGTTCCATCATCGCCGGCTTGAAGGCGGCCTTTGGACTCCGCAAAGTTGGCAACAGCTTCACAGCGTCGCTCTCTCCCACCCACTGGTCACAAATCATGGCGACTCGACCCGGGCACTCTAGCAGGGTGTTGAAAAACTCCCGGTTGCCACCTTCCTTGGATCGCGCTATCCTCGGCGCATCTTCCCGGGGGATGTGCCATGCGGGGTCGGACCGACGAGCAGCCGGCGTTGTTTCACACGTTCCACGTCGAAGACCGCATCC
>JANOSQ010000374.1:0-6667 GCA_031415915.1 Fimbriiglobus sp.
GGGCGCTTCTTCGGGCGGCGTCGTTTTCGAATCGGGCTTCGGCTCGCGGATGGTCACACCCACCGACAACGCCGGTTTGTCAAAACCGTGCTTCGGTTCCGGGGCTAGCGCGTCGTACCGCATCGCTTGCAACTTGCTGAACAGCCCCGTGAGCGGGAACACGTCGTTCGCGGTCGCCGCGGCGTCGAACGGGCCGCTGAGTTTCCACTTCGCGCCGTCGAGGGCGAGCTTGTACTTTTCCCCGGCTCTGTCGATGTCGAGCTGCGTCACTTTGTCCGGTGTCGAAGTCCACAACTGCAACGGCAGGAGATCGAGCGAGCCGCGATCGAGCGAGTCCGCGAGGGCTTTGGCCACGGTGAACACCGGCCCCGTGCCGTTCCGCCGCGCGTAGATTTCACCCGGTTTTGGCATGGCGATGACCAGCGACTCGGGGACCGCGGCTTTCCCAGTGAAGCCGAGCTTCACGGTCAATCGGCGGGCGTCCTTCAACTCCGGCTTCGCACTCGGTTTAAACCCGTATTTGTCGGCCAAGTCGGCGTCGCTCGGGTTCTCGTCGAGGTATTCGAGGGCTTCGAGCCGTGTGAGGTCGTCGACGAGTTTGGCGACTTTCGCATCGTCCGCCTTCGTCGCCACGGGTTTGACGAGTTCCCAATCGAGGCCCCCCCCGGCCGCTTTGGGCTTCGACGAGAGATCGAGCAGGAGCTTGTCGACCGCCGCTTTCGTCTCGGTCACGTCGAGTTTGGTCAGCTTCATCTCGGCGGTGTCGTACTGCTTGCGGCTGCGGTACGCCACCGCGGGGCGCTCCACCGGTTTGATGATCGCATCGTCGAGAGAGTTGATGCGCTCCCAGCCCGCCATTTGGACATTCACCTTCTTCTTAATCGCGTCCGCGGCGCCGAATTGGAACGCGTACGTCCGCGCCGGGGGCGCGGTGTCGCCGTCGGGGACGCGGGCTTGGGCCACGACGGTGACTTGCGTTGCCGACGGTACTGCGGTCGCGGGTGTGGCCCACTCCGCGGGGGTCTTCGCTTCGAGTTTTCCAAGTTGGTCGAGGAACTCGCCGATCTTGCCGGCATCGGCCAACCGGTCGCCGAGGTACCAGCGATCGAGTTTGTCTTCGTCTTTCTCGGCGTCCTTGACGCCGAGCTTGCGGGTGAGCACGAAGGGAACGCCCCCCTTCAACGCGATCCGGATTTCGCTCACTTCCGGGGTGGCGAAGCGGGCGAGTGTCGCATCGCGGAGTTCGTCGGGTGCGAGGAACAGAGTGTCGATGCGGTCGGCCTTCACCTCGAAGATCAGCGGGTTGTCCTCGAACTTGGCAAAGTAGTATTTGTCCTCGACGATCCGCGGCATCGGCGGCGGCGCCATCGGCCCCATCGGGATGCCCGGTTCGATGCGGGTGCTCAGCCGAGAGACGTTGCCAATGCGCACGGTGCGGACACCGCCCGATTTCAGCGTCGTGGAGATGCTTCGCTCGGGCAGATACGCCGCACTCAGCGTGTGCGGGCCGGGGATACCGGCGATGGCCGCGGGGCCGGTGAACAGCTTCGGGTGCAAATCGCGGGTGAAACCCGTGATGCGGGTGTAGCGATCCGGCGCCGTGTCGCGCTTCAGCAGTTCCCGTGTGAACTCGGTCCAGTTCGGCGAGGGTGCTAGTGCCGCCGAGAGGCTCTCGCAGAGCGGGATGGTGATGTCGGGGCGGACGAAGCCATCGACCCAAAGATCGGGCAACGTGGTCAGCACAGCCTTCAGTTTGGCAGGGTCGACGCGATCCACCGCCGGCGACACGAGCTTCCACGAATCGGCGAGTTCGTTGGCGAACAGCGCTTTGCTGGCCCCGGTGCGGTCGGCCTCGCGGCGGGGAGCCGGGTTGTCGGCCGTGCGCGTCAGCGTGTAGCTCCCGGCCGGGCCGGAGATGGTGATGCCGGTGACATCGTTGGTCAACACGGGCAGCGGCGCCCCGGTCTCGCTCTCCCCGAAGCGACTGCGCACGGCCTCGGCGAAGAGCTGCCGGCGACGGTAGTCTTCGGCGCTCCGCGAGACGATCCGCACCGCGTCGGGTGCGATGCGGAGCACTTCCTTCGCCGAGCCGACGCGGACGTAAGCCGGAGGGGAAGTGGCGCCATCGCTCGGCGGTTGGCCGAACAGCAAGACGGTCGATTGGCCGCCGATGGTCACCGTAACCCGCACCGGCTTCTGGCTCGGGTCGAGGCCGAAGGGGGTGAGCGAATCGCCGTCGAGCGGGATGGCGGCGAAGCGCGACTTCAACCCGGACAGGACGCCCAGCAGTTCTTGGACTTCCTTCTCGCGGATCTCCCAGTTGCCCGGTTGCGTCCACGTCCCGGCAGCGGTCTTTTCGAGTTTCAGCGTCGGTTGCCCAGGCAACTCCAACTCGATCTTGTAGATCGGGCCGAGTTTGAAAGTGTCGAGCGGGGCGGTCGATTCGACCGAGGCCGTGGGCGGCGGTTGGCGCAGCCCGACGCGCGCGAGCAAGTCGGTGCCGAAGAAGGCGAAGGCCCCGCCGATGGCGACGAGGATCAACAAGAGCAAAGTCGTCAACCAGCGCATGGGGCACCGGGGGTTTAGAAAGAATTACCGCAGGCGGCGGAGCATCAACACGATCAATCCGAAGTACGCGGCGAGCAGCGGCAAACCGAGAAACGTGCCCCAGCGCCAGCCGGCGTGCTCCACCGGCGAAAGTTCGACGCGCGGGTAGCGCCAATTCCCCTCGGCCGCTTCCCGCGGCATTTGGTCGTCCCGCTTCAAGCTCCAGTGGACGGATTGCAGCAGCAGCGTCTCGCGGCCGGGGTCGAGATCCTTGCCGTTGAACAAGCCGCCGTGGCCGAAGACGACGAGCCGCGTCGTCTTCACGTCTTTGGTCATCGCGGCGTGGAATCGATCCGGATTCGTGGTGCTGAAAGCTAAGCCGGGAGGATTGGTCGCAAACGCTCCGACGACACTGGCGGCGTACGCGGCCACGGCTTTGTCGTCGATCCACTCCGCCGGGATCGGCACCTCCACGGCAAGGCCGACGGAGAACGAACCTTTGCGTTCCTCGTTGCGGGTGCCTTTGCGCTCGTCCGTCGGTTTGGTCGCTTCGAACTTCGGCAGGTAGCGCGGGCTGCTAAAGGGGGCGGATTCGGGCCAGTTCTTATTCCAGCTTTCGGGCACCGTGTCGAAGATCTCGGCGCTCGATGTCGGAGCATAACTAGGATCGAAATGGACCGGTCGAAAACCGCTGCGGACGACTTTCAACTGCCCGGCCAGCGAGCGGTTGGACAAGTCGAACGCCTTGGCCACCGGGTTCTGCGGCAGCGCGCCATTCGACGCGTGGAGCACCAGCGGCGGGGCGGCGACCGAACTGCCGAAGGGACTAGACTGTCGAGTGGCCATCGACTGGTACTCGATCTCGGTGACGATGATTTGGGGCCCGAGGTCGAAGCCCAACCGGCGGATCAACTTCTCGACATCGTCCGGCCCGGACGGTTCTTCGGGCCGCTGCTGCTTGGGTCCGAGGTCGGCGGAACCGATGCAGCAGATCGCCGGTTTGCCGGAAGCGAGGTAGTCTTTGATGACTTCCGCTTGCTCCTTGGCGAGGTTGTGCAACCCCGCGGGGATCGCCCGTCGTTCGGACAGGCTCATCACCGTCAACCGGCTGAGGATGAGCAGGTCGCAATCGGCGAGTGTCGCGGCGAGCCGGGCCTTGATGTTCGGATCGCGCCGCGCGGCCATAAGGGTGTCGTCTCGCGTGAATTCCAGGAACTTCGGTTCGAGCTTGGCCACTTTCGCCTTGGCCTCGGCGAGGTCGGTTTCGCGCTGGGCGATGTTCGGATCGACGAGCCGGTCGAGCAGGCGCTTGCGGTCGGCTTCCTCGTCGATGGGCCGGCCGACGACGCGGCGGAACATCCGGTCGAGTTCGGTCAGCGGGCCTTTGAGTGTCCGCTCGCGAACCAACTTCAACTGCTGCAATTGCGACTCGGCCTCGGCGACGTCGTCGGTCGCCGCTTGCAATTGCGATTCGACTTCTTCCAACTGGCTTTCGCGGATGGTGCTGGCCGCGGGCCCGAGCGGGGATTCCCCGTCCCACCCCTTCTTCAGGATCAAATCGACGACTTCGTAGCCGTTGAGTTCGAGCGACTTGCGGATGCCGGGGGCGGAGAATTCGTCGCGGTCGTCGTTCGTCGAGAGCCACGGGTGGATGACGCCGACCGCGACTTTGGGCCGGCGTGCCTCGACGCTGACGACCTTCCGCACGAACGCTTCCTTCCCCTGCGGGATGAGCACGAGGTTCTTCTCGTCCCGCGAAGCGGTTTTGTCGAGCAGGTAGAACTGGTTGAAGCCGAGGCGCTGCACGCGGCCGTCGTGGTAGAAGAAAATGCTGTTCTCGGGCGCCGTTTCGATCGCCACCTTCAGCCGTGCTTTCTTGGGGCCTTCGGTGAGCGCCGCGACTTTCCCGACGAACTCTTCGTCTTTGGTGTGCAGCACGTGCACGTCGAACTGCGGGCCGAACTCGCGGATCTCTTCCACGAGGTCGCGAACCTTCTCGACGATCTTCGCCTGGGCGGCGCTCGACAGCGCATCGGACCGCTCCGGCTCGGCCGCGGAGGTTTTGTCCATTTGCAGCACGACGATCGTCGTCGGCGACTTCGGATCGAGCTTCCGCAGCTGATCCCGCAGTTCGGGGGCGAGGGTGAACCGCTTGTCCCGCGTCGCATCGGTGCGGGAGTAATGCTGGAATGAAATCGCGTTGACGACGACGACCAGACCGAGTGCCAGAGCAACTTGGAGCGTGTTGTTCGTGCCCGCCGCGCTCTTGCGGCCCGTCACCAGCATCAACCCGCTGCCGACTTCGATGACGAGCCACGCGACCACGGCCCCGGCGCTGATCGCAATCAAGAACGCGGCGATCTTTGCGTTGTTCCCGTGGGTTCCCTTCAAGCTCGCTTCCGCCACGTCTTTCGCTTGGGTGAAATCGCCGGTGAATTGCGGCCACGCGACCGAAGCGAGCACGGCGCCGACGGCGAAGGCCAGTAAGCCCGTCAGCCCCAGGGCGCGCAAGAACAAGCGGAACATCGTACCCGCGGAAGTCTTGTGTCGGCTATCGCTTTTCATGGATCGGATCTCGATTCGTTAGCCGGACGCGCCAGCGACGGCTGCGATCCGTGTACTCGACAACTCTCGAACTCCCGTGTCCCGGTTCGTAGCCGTCGCTGGCGCGTCCGGCTAACGGAACTCACGCCCGCAGTCGGCGGGATTCCAGCGACCGCACCGTTAAGAACAGCGTGAACAGCGTGATGCTGCCGTAGAGAATCAAATGCCGGGTGTCGATCACGCCGCGGCTGAAGTCGCGGCGGAAGTGCTCTGGCACGCTGATGAAATACACCAAGCGGTACGTCAGCGAGCCGGTGTCGAGGTCGGGCCGCCAAAACGCCGCTAGGACGAACACCAAGCTCACGACCATCGAGATCATCGCGGCGACGAGTTGACTCTTCACCAAACTGCTGATGAACAACCCGATGCCGAGGAACATTCCCCCGGCCAGCAGTACGCCGAGGTACGAGGTCAATACCGGCCGCGGATCGATGCCGAAGTACCACGTCTTCGGGCTCCACTCCGGGAAGCTCATCTCGGTGAGGATCGGGATATACAGCAGCGTCGGCAGCCAAAGGACGAGATAGAACATGCAGGCGCCGATGAACTTCCCGGCGACGACCTGCCAATCGCGGATCGGCGTCGTCAGCAAGCTTTCGAGCGTCCCGGTGCCGCGCTCCTCGGCGAGCAGGCGCATCGTCAGCAGCGGCGGGATGAACAAGAACACGAGCCAGAACTTCTCGTCGCCGAGCAGCGCCTGCATCGGATACTCGATGCCGCTCGACCCCGGTTTCGTCAGGCCCGTCAGCACCAGGTAGAAGAGGTGCCCGGTGACGAGCAGAAACACCGCCAGCGTGACATACGCCACGGGCGACAAGAAGTAGGCGGTGAACTCGCGCTTGATGAGGGCGAACAGCGGACGCATCGTGGAGGACCCTTCCGGCGTTAAATGCCTTCTTGCCCGGTCAGGCGGACGAAGATGTCTTCGAGGCTCTGGTTCTTGTGCTTCTTCCGCACCTCATCGAGGCTGCCGTTTTCCACGACTTGCCCCTGATAGATGATGATGACCGTGTCCGCGGCCATTTCCACCTCGCTGAGGATGTGGGTCGAAAGCAGCATCGTGTGCTCTTGACCGAGTTCGCGGATCAGCTTGCGGGTCTCGCGGATCTGGGTGGGGTCCAGCCCGGCCGTCGGTTCGTCGAGGATCAGCACCGGCGGATCGGCGAGCAGCGCATCGGCGAGGCCGACGCGCTGACGGTAGCCCTTGGACAGCGTTCCGCAGAGCTGCCGCTTGACATCCTTCAACCAGCATTTTTCGAGGACGTAATCCATCCGCCGGCGGCGTTCACGCCAGCCGAGGCCTTTGAGGCCGGCGCGGAACTTCAAATACTCGGTGACGCGCATTTCGGGGTAGAGCGGGGAACTCTCGGGCATGTAGCCGATCTGCCGGCGGGCGCGGATCGGGTCGCTGAAGACATCGTACCCGGCGATTCGGGCCGAGCCGCTCGATGCGGTGAGGAACCCGGCGAGGCAGCGCATGGTGGTCGATTTCCCCGCCCCGTTCGGCCCGAGGAAC
>JANOSQ010000375.1:0-2687 GCA_031415915.1 Fimbriiglobus sp.
GTTGAGTGTCTGGTGCTATTGGATCTTGAAGAGGGCGAGTGGAATAAGTCTGTGGAGTTGCGTCATTTGGCGGTTTCTTCGTTGAGAATATCATCCAAAACCCAATTGGGACACAGCAAATTGAGACTGCCGCGACGAACCCTATCGAAGTTGTGATCAATCCAAGACAACTCATGCTCGTCTCCGCGCTCCCACAATTCGGGCACTGGAGAGAGATTGATTTCCCTCGAGGATACCATGTATAGCCACAGCTTCTGCAAACATTCTGTGGTCGCTTTGTCCAGTTGGTTCCCATATGTACTCCGCTGCAATCAATGTCTATGATTCCAATGATTCAGTCGAATTACGACGACCTCCTTCACTCCTCGTTGGCGGCGGTGGTGCGGCCCAATGCCACATCGAACTCCGTCACCAGCGGTAAGATCATCGCATAAATGGTGAACCCGAACGCGGCGGCGAGGGCGACGAACGGCACGATCGGGTCGGCCGATTCCTCCGTGCCCGGCTTCGCGATCAGGATGTTCGTAACGCAGTAGAACATGGCCAGCGGGCAGACCACCGAACCGAGCGAGAGCGCCGGCGAGGGCCGACTGCCGGTGAGCACCCACCACAAGCCCCCGATGCCGAGCACCAAAAAGGCGATGAAGCTGACCCACTGATTGGCGAAACTGCCGCCGTTGATGACGATGACGTAGATGGCGATGAGCGTACCGACACTCAGGAAGAACACGGTGCCCAACGTGTTCACGATGGCGACGCGGCTATTGATGATCTGGAGGGCAACGTGCAATCCGAGGGCCATCACGAACGCGAACAACAATAGCAGCGAGCCGACGACGGCGATCAACGGGAGGAAGTTGTTCCCGAGGCGCTCGCCGAAGCCGGCGTCCGGTTCGGTCTTCGCCAACATACCGACGCAGGCGTAGAAGACGGCCAGCAACAGCGGCGGGATCAGGTATTCCTTGGTGTTGTAGATCACCCCGAGCAGCTTGCCGAAGACGAACTCGCGCGGCGACACATCGGTGACGAGCAGCACGTCGAGAGTCCCGCCGTCGCGCTCGGAGGTGATCGAAGTGACCGCTTGGGCCGAGATCAACAAGAGGCTGATGATCGCCAACGGCACCAACCCGTAGGCCGCGGCGAAGACCGGCTTGCCGCCCGGCGCGTAAATCTGCGAGATGCTGAAGTAGAGGATCAACGCCAGCACAATCCCGAAGGCGACCTTCACGAGCAGCGGTCGGCGACCGTAGGCGAGCGTCTTGATCTCGCGCCAGAGGATCGGGTTCTCCCAGATGCCGCGGACATCGCCGGGTGCAGCGTGGGCTTGGGCGCGGAAGTCCTTCAGTTGATCCTGCGACAGGTTCGCCTCGGGGTCGTGATCCTTCCCCTCGCGCTGGATGATCGGATCGCCGCTCGGGTTCCACTTCCGCAGCCGGTTCATGCCGAAGAGGTTGATGACCGCGCAGAAGCCGAGCATGGTCAGGGCGAAGCCGTAGGCCGGGGGGAGCGAACTCCACCCTTCGGCCGGGGCTTGAATGACGGTGCTCATCGCCCGCACCGGGTCGAAGTACGCTTGGATCGTCTGCCAGTCGGTGCCGGGTGCGATCATCGGCCCGACGACGCCGACGGAGAGCGCGAGGCAGAAATAGATGACGAGAAACAACACCGACAACGCCAACGCTTGGAACGTCCGTTCGCGCCAGAGCGCGATCAAACCCCCGAGCGATCCGGCGGCGTACGCGGTCATCAGTAGCACCGCCCCCGCTTGGAGCACCTGCGTGATGTCGATGCCGCCGAGCAGGAGGTAGAGCGAGAGCACCGGCAGGCTCACCGCCAGCATCGCCGTGATCGGCAGCAGGCTGCCGAGGAGTTTGCCGAGCACGATTTCGTAATCGCGCATGTCGGTGATGAGCAGCAAGATGAACGTCCGTCGATCCTTCTCCTGCGACACGGCGCTCGCCGCGGAAAGGGTGCTGAAGAACATGAGCAGCACGAGTTCGACGTAGATCGAGAGCTGGAAGATGAGCTCGCCGAAGCGGGCGACTTCGCCGAGGTTGGGGTCGCGGTCGAAGCCGATGGTCGCTTGGTAACTGGTGATGCCGAGGATGGTGAGCAGCCCGAGGAGGGCCGCGCGGGTGCCGTAATGGCTGGCTTGCCGCGGGACGGTCGCCAATTCCCGCATGAAGATCGGACCCAGCACGTCGCTCCCCCGTTCGATCCGGCCGCGTGAAAACTCATTGTAGGGCGTACAATCCCCTCACATGAAAAGCATCGTCGTCATTCTGCAGGGGTGCCCCGCCGGTTGCCTCGGGGTCTACGGGAACGAGTGGATCGCCACGCCGAACCTCGACGGCCTCGCGGCCGAGGGGACGGTCTTCGACCGGCATTACTCCGATTGGCCCGACCCACTCGCGGCCCGCCGGGCGTGGTGGGGCGCGTTGCGACCCGACGATCCCCCGCGCTACCTCATTCGCTCCCACCGCCCGGAACGGGATGCCCCACCGGAGTATTACGCCGGCTGGGCGGAAGTGTTCGATGCGCGGCCGGGCGCGAACCCCGCCGAGGCACTCGACGCGCTGCTCCCGAAAGTGCTGGCGAAGGTCGCGAAGCTCGACGATTGGCTGCTCGTCCTCGAACTCGATCGGCTGATCCCCCCGTGGCACGTCCCCGCGGAACTCTTCGGGGTT
>JANOSQ010000376.1:0-3477 GCA_031415915.1 Fimbriiglobus sp.
TCCTTGGGCGACACCACCACCACCTTCATGATCGGCTCCAGCAGTTGGATGCCGGCTTTGTCTTGGGCCTCGCGGAAGGCTTCCAAGGCGCACAGGTAGAAGGCGTCTTGCGACGAGTCGACGTCGTGCATCTTGCCGAAGTAGAGGTCGAACTCCAAATCGACGAACGGGAACGGGTACTTGTGACCCTTCTTCGCCCCTTCGCGGAGGCCTTCCTCCACGCTCGGGATGAACTGCTTGTCGATCGCCCCCTGCGTGATGCTGTTCACGAAGTAGACGTTGTTCGGCTCTTGCTTGATCTTCGGGTCGTTGAGCTCCTCAATTTGCTTGACCTTCACCTCGATTTGCTCCGGGGTGAGCGGGCTGTACTTCACCGCGATCACCGCGAACTTACCGCGGCCGCCGGTCTGCTTCTGGAACTTGTATTCGAAGTCGACGGCGCGGGCGAGGCTCTGGCGGTAGGCGACGCGCGGGCGGCCGAGCTTCACCGAGTCCACGTCGTCTTGGCGGATGCCGACGGCGCGCTTGAGCTTCTCGATGCTGATTTCCAAGTGGAGTTCGCCCATCCCGGAGATGATGGTGTCCTTGGTTTCGTCGTCGGTGTGCGTCTTCAGCGTCGGATCATCTCGGACGAGCCGGTTGAGCGCTTCCCCGACTTTGCTGGCGTCGAGCAGCTTGCTGAACGTGAGCGCCTGCGCGATGACCGGCTTGGGGAACTGGATCGCTTCGAGGGCGACCGGTTCGTCAGTGTCGGAGAGCGTGTTGCCGGTGAAGGTGTCGGCGAGGCCCATGGCCGCGACGATGTCGCCCGGTCCGGCGCTTTCCAGCGGGATGCGCTTGTCCCCCATCATCCGCATGAAGCGGGCGATCCGCTCCTTCTTGCCGGTGGTGGTGTTCATGTAGGTTTCGCCCGGCCGCATCGTGCCCGAGTAGACGCGGATGTACACGAGGTCGCCGTTGGTCTCGGCGACCGTTTTGAAGGCCAGCGCGCTCATGGGCTCGGTGGATTCCGGCTTGCGCAGGAAATGCTCTTTCGTCTTCGAATGGACGGCGTTGACCGGCGGCCGATCCAGCGGGCTGGGCAGGCAATCGACGACGAGGTCGAGCAGTTGCTGCACGCCGTGGAACATCTTGCTGCTGCCGCAATGCACGGGCGTGAAGAGGTTCCCCAGCGTCCCCGCGCGGAGCGCTTTGAGGATCAACTCCACCGACACCGGCTTGTGTTCCAAGATCAGATCCGTGATCTCGTCCGACGCGATCGAAATGCCGTCGAGCATCTCGTCGCGGCGTTTGGTCGCTTCGGCGAGGTACTTCTCGGGCACGTCGTTCGAGTAGAATTCGCGGTGCGTTTTATCGTCGGTGTTGCGCGTGACCAGCTTCATGCGGATCAGGTCGATGATCCCTTCGAGGGCCGAATCCTGGCCGGCGGGGATGGTCACCACGACCGGGTTCGCGAGCAGCTTCGTTTTCATTTGATCGACGCAGGCCCAGAAGTTGGAACCCATGCGGTCGAGTTTGTTGACGTAGGCCAGCCGGGGCACCTTGTACTTGGTGGCTTGGCGCCAGACGGTCTCGGACTGCACCTCGACGCCGCCCTTGGCGCAGAAGACGCCGATGGCGCCGTCGAGGACGCGCAGGGACCGTTCGACTTCGGCGGTGAAGTCGACGTGGCCGGGGGTGTCGATGATGTTGATGGCGATGTCGGCGCCGTCGTGATCCTGCCAGTCGATCGACACGGCGGCGCTGTTGATCGTGATCCCCTTTTGGCGTTCGAGGGGGTCGAAGTCGGTCGTGGTGTCGCCGTCGTCGACGTCGCCGACTTTGTGCTTGGTGCCGCTGTAGTACAGGATGCGCTCGGTGGTGGTCGTCTTGCCCGCGTCGACGTGGGCCATGATTCCAATGTTTCGGACTTTGTCGAGCATCATAAAAAAGCCTGCCCCCGGCGCAATCGGGGTTGGAGGGAATCGCGTCGGCGGAAACGAATCCGCCGCCGGGGGGCAAAGGTGCCCGCCGTGTGGGAAAGAGCCGACCGACGGTAGTGGGGTTCGGCGGGGTCGCCCCGGACGCCGGGGCAAATGATATGGTATCGGCGGGGTCGACAACGTCTACGGAAGGCGGCGCGAAGGAACGGTGAAGGTAGGGAATCGCGATCCCTCCGGCCGATTCCCGCTCGTTCACACCAGGCTGCGGATGATCCCGACGAGGAGCACATCGGCGGCGAGGACGAGCAGCGAGCACTTCACGACGCTGTCGGTCGCGGCGCGGCCGACGCCCTCCGATCCGCCGTCGGCGCGCAAACCGACCCAGCAGCCCGTCGCGCCGATGAGCGCGCCGAACACCGCCGGCTTCAACCCCGCCAGCAACACTTCCCAAAGTCGATTCGCCAACTCCTCCTCCACGGCCCCGCTGTACTTCAACCAGTTGCCGCTGCCGGCGATCGACTCGCTGATGAAACTGCTGCCGATGGCGAGGAGCGAAACGAGCACGTGCAACAACGGCACCGCGAGAACGCAGGCCAAGATGCGCGGGCCGACCAACAACCGGCGCGGGGACTGCCCGAGCAATTCGAGGGCATCGACTTGCTCCCCGATTTTCATCGACGACAATTCCGCGCCCAAGCTCGCCCCCGTCCGCGCGGCGACGATCAGCCCGGCCCCGACCGGCGCGAGTTCGAGCAAGACCGCGGCCGTGAGCACCGTCGGCAACAGATCGTTGGCGCCGGGGAATTGTTCGAGCACGGCGCGAGTCTGCAACCAGATGACGGCGCCGAGGGCCAGCCCGAGCACCACGGCCATGGGGATGCCGCCGACGAACACCGAGTAGAACGGGCGGAGCCAGCGGGACGGCCGGGGTACTGCGGCGAATGCGGCGCCGAACCCGAGCAGGGTGAAATGGGCGAACTCGCCGGTGCGGCGGAGGAGTTCGATCACGGGCGCCCCTTGACCGCGAACCACGTCCAGTGACGATCGCTTGTCAGCGACACCGTGTCGGGGGCGAAACCGAGGGCCGCGACGAGCGAACGCACCTCGGCGAGCGTCAGCGCGGCGTGCAGCGATGCGGCGAAGAGTTGTCGTTGGTGCGCGTTCGCATCGCCGGCGTAGGTGCGCACGAGATGTTCGAGTTCGGCAGGGGTATCGGGTCGGTGGAGATCGCGCACGAACAATCGGCCGCCCGCCACGCAGACGCGGATCATCTCGGCGAAGCACTCGGCCGGGTTCGGGATGTGGTGGATGATGCTGTTGGAAACGACGGAGGCGAAGTGGCCGTCGGGGTAGTCCATCCGCCGGCCGTTGACCTTTTCGATGCGGATGCGGTCGGCGAACCCCGCCCGTTCGACGTTGAGCCGCGCGAGCTTCAGCATCTCGTCGGCGAGATCGACGGCGACGATGCGGATGGCCGGCGATCGCCGGCAAAGCTCGATGGGGATTTGCGCGGTGCCGGTGCCGACGTCGAGTGTCAATCCACTGTCAGCGGGCG
>JANOSQ010000377.1:0-3001 GCA_031415915.1 Fimbriiglobus sp.
CGGAAAACGGCCGACAAGCTGCCAGAATGAGAGGACACCATTCGGAGCGGGTCCGACAACGTTTCTGACAGTGCCAGAATCCGTCGGCGCACCCACCCGGATAGTCGCGATTGCGGCGGCGTCCTGCATCCGGGTAGCATGGCATCGACCCGCCCGCGATTTCAATGGCGATCCGGTAGTTTATTTTGGCGCGGGTCCTAAGGTTCGGAGGGAGCTTTCGTTAACGTAGTGCCGGGCCACCGACTTTTGACTTGCATTCACCATCCCAAAGGTTATCCTCAACATACCTGCCCACCGCGCGTCGTGCGCCCTCCTTCGGTTCGGCTCGCTTTCCCCACCTACTCCGACAGGATCCTCCGCATGAGGTCCCTCTGTCTTCTGGCGACCCTCGCCGTCTGGACTGCCCCGGCCTTCGCCCAGAAGCCGATCGAACTCGTCATCGACGAACAGATCGCGGCGAAGCTCAAAGCCGATGGCATCGCCCCGGCCGCCCAAGCGTCCGATGCCACGCTGGTCCGCCGGTTGACGCTCGATCTCGTCGGGCGCATTCCGACGACGGGCGAAGTCGATGCTTACGTGAAGTCGCAGGACCCCGGCAAGCGCGCGCAGCTCGTGGACCGGTTGATCGCCTCCCCCGCCTACGCCCGGTTTCAGGCTCTCCAATTCGATGCGATGCTGAACGATTCCACCAAGGGCGGACTCCAAGAGTATTTGAAACTGGCGCTGCAAGAGAATCGTCCGTGGGACGCCATCTTCCGCGACCTCATCGTGCCGAGCGAAAGCGACCCGGCGAAAAAAGGGTCCGCCGAGTTCCTCCGCCCCAAGCTCACCGATCTCGACAAGCTCACCGCCGATGTCAGCGTCGCCTTTTTCGGTGTCAACGTGAGCTGCGCTCAGTGCCACGATCACCCGAACGTGAAGGATTGGACCCAAGAGCATTTTTACGGGCTGAAGGGATTCTTCGCCCGCACCTATGACGCGAGTGGCTTCTTGGCCGAGCGCGAAGCGGGGCTGGTGAAGTACAAGCCGACGAAAGGCCCGGAGGCGAAGGCCAAGTTGATGTTCCTCACCGGCGCGGTCGTCGATAGCAAGACCGTCCGCGAACTCGAAAAGGACGAGCAAAAGAAGGATAAAGAAGCGGTCGAGAAGGCCAAGGCGGAGAAGAAGGCCCCACCCGCCCCGAGCTTCAGCGCCCGGGCCGAACTCGTGAAGCTCGCCCTGCGACCGAAGGAGAGCGCCTTCTTCGCCAAGTCGATCGTCAACCGCCTCTGGCACCGCTACCTCGGTTATGGCCTCGTGACCCCGCTCGACCAAATGCACTCCGAGAACGATCCGTCGCACCCGGCGCTTCTCGACGCCCTCGCCGAACGCATGCGAGCCGCGAAGTACGACCTCAAGGTGCTGACGCGCGGCATCGTGATGAGCCAAGCCTACTCGCGGGCCAGCCTCTTCGAAGGCGAATCGTTCCCCGTCGCCAGCAGCTTCGCCGTCGGTCGGTTGAAACCGATGACCCCGCAGCAATTGGCGACCTCGCTCAAGATCGCGTCGAGCGACCCGAAGGGATTCGAGAACCTCAAGCCCGACGAATTCGAGAAGAAGATCGAACAGATGGAAGCGTCGAGCCGCGGATTCGCCTCGCTCCTCGCGCAACCCGGCGTCGAGACCTTTCAAATCGGCGTGTCCGAGGCGCTGTTGTTCAGCAACAGCGACCGTGTGCAAAAAGAGTTCCTCACGGACGGCGGCGGCTCGCTGCTCGCCCGTATGAAAGCCGAGGCCAACCCCGTCGACGCCGCCAAGTTGATGGTGCACTCTGCTTACGGCCGGGCGATCACCGACTCCGAAACCAAGACGCTCACGGCTTACCTCGCGGCCCGAGCCGATCGCCCCGCCGAAGCATACCGCCAATTGCTCTGGGCGTTGATTGCCAGCCCCGAATTCCGATTCAACCATTAGCAGTGGTTGGCAGTCTGTGTTGCGGAATGATGGCGTGATACGAAAATCGATCCCCGATTCGAAGTTGGAGAGAGCGATGAAAATGCCTGCAAATTTGATCGACTTCGCTGCCGACTCTACGCCACGCCCACGGAAGGGCAAAGGTCGCAAAACGTTTGTAGCTGACGCGAATGCAGCCTTTCAAGCACTGATTCTGAAGTACGGCATAGACGCTACTGCAACGGCCGTTGAGGAATCCGGCTACAAGAGCAAGAGTTACAAGAGTGTGGTCAAGCGACTGCACAAATTCGCTGGCATCCGATTGGATGCACTGAAAAAACTACAATCCAATGTTGTTTGATACCAAATGTTTTGAATTGCGAAAATAGAAATCCACCATCGTGATTGTGATCAGGAAGCCGACGGTTGAAACAATGTATATCAAACTCATCACTATTGCGTTGACCCTTTCTTTGATTGTTTTAAGCACTGTCATTGCTACACAACACTCCCACGTTGAGGAAATGCCGAATGATGCAAAGTGCGAAGAAGACAAACGCAAAGGTGGAGAGCTAGTCGTATTTGAGCTTTTTGAAGAGATGAAAATCGAGTTTGTTTGGATTCCTCAAGGAAAAGCAACACTTGGGTCGCCCAAAGCTGAGAAAGAACGTAAAGACGATGAGTCGGAGCACGAATTCGCAACTACGGGATTTTGGCTCGCCAAGTATGAATGTACTCAAAAAGAGTGGCACGAAGTCATGGAAACGAATCCGAGCTACTTTTGCGACGCAGGAGAAGGAAGAAACATTGTAAAGAGAAAAGACACCAGCCGCTTTCCTGTCGAACAAGTGACTTGGAACGATTGCCAAGAGTTTTTGAAGAAAATCAACGAAAGGGGCGAATTCAAGAAGGCATTCGGCAAGAAAGGCAAGTTTGTTTTGCCTCATGAGGATCAATGGGAATATGCAGCGCGTGGAGGCAAGGGCAACACAACTCCTTACTATTGGGCGAGCGGCAGGAGGTAGCCTACCCAATTGAGGTTTCCGAAACGAGCTCGGCATGAGACGAT
>JANOSQ010000378.1:0-1554 GCA_031415915.1 Fimbriiglobus sp.
ACTTTTGCGTTGATCTTCTCGGTGTGGCAGCAGGCGAGTTCCTGCACGTTCATGAGGAACGAGCCGTCGCCGTCGATGTCGATGCAGAGCTTGCCGGGGTGCGCGACTTTGGCCCCCATTGCGGCGGGGAGGCCGAAGCCCATGGTGCCGAGGCCGCCGCTGGTGATCCAGTGGCGCGGTTGGTTGAACTGGAAGAACTGCGCCGCCCACATTTGGTGCTGGCCGACGCCCGTCGTGATGACGGTCTCGTCGAGTTGGCCGCGCTCCTTCAGCAGTTCGTACAGCCGGCGGATGGCGTACTGCGGGATGATCAGATCGTCGTGGCGCTCGGGCACCTTCATCGGTTCGTTTTCGCGCCATTCGTCGATCTGGCGGAGCCAATCGGTGTAGCGGCCACCGCTCACGAGGTCGGCGTAGTCATCTTCCGTGAGCATCGCATTGAGGTCGGCCAGGGCCGTCTTGAGGTCGCCGTGCACGGGGATCTGGGCGTGCTTGTTCTTGTGGATCTCGCTGTTGTCGATGTCGATGTGGACGATCTTGCCGTGCTTGCAGAACTCGGCGAGCTTGCCGGTCACCCGGTCGTCGAAACGGACGCCGAAGGCGAAGAGCAAGTCGGCGTCGTTCACGGCGTAGTTGCTGTAGACGGTGCCGTGCATCCCCAGCATATTCAGGCTGAGGTAGTGATCCGCGGGGAATGAGCCGAGGCCGTGGAGGGTCATGGCGACGGGGATACCCAAGCGGTCGGCGAACGTCTTGAGTTCCTCCGATGCGCCGCTGTGGATGGCGCCGCCGCCGACGTAGAGCATCGGCCGCTTGCTCGCGCGGAGTGCCGCGAGGATCGGTTCGAGTTCCTTGCGCGGCGCCCGGCGGAAGGGCCGGTACCCCGGCAGGTTCATGGCCACGTCCCAATCGGGCACGACCTTCTTCACCTGCACGTCTTTGCAAACGTCGATGATGACCGGCCCCGGCCGGCCGGTGGTGGCGATGTGGAAGGCTTCCTTCATCACGCGGGTCAGGTCTTCGGTCCGCGTCACGAGGTAGTGGTGCTTCGTGATGCCCCGGCAGATTTCGACCATCGGCGTTTCTTGGAAGGCGTCGTTGCCGAGCACGTTCGTCGAAACTTGGCCCGTGATGGCGATGATCGGCACGCTGTCCATCTTGGCGTCGGCGAGAATCGTCACGAAGTTGGTGGCGCCGGGGCCGGAGGTGCTCATGCAGACGCCGACTTTGCCCGTGGTGCGCGCGTAGCCGTGGGCCATGAATCCGCCGCCCTGCTCGTGGCGAGGCAGGATGGTGCGGAGTTTGTCGGTGACTTTGGTAAGCGACTGGTGAATCGGCATGCTCGCCCCGCCCGGGTAGGCGAAGACGACGTCGACGCCGTGGCGGATCAGACTTTGAACGAGAATATCCGCCCCGCTCATTTCGGCGGGGGCCTTCTGGCTCGACTCACCCATAGCAACCTGCCCTTTTCGCGATGACCATCGGAGAGAATGGGCGCAGGGTCGCGCCCGCAAACATGATACGGGAAGGGGGTGTGCGCAGGAAGGGGAAGGG
>JANOSQ010000379.1:0-1917 GCA_031415915.1 Fimbriiglobus sp.
GGTCGCATTTCTCCAAGGCGACTGCCGGCAATCGGAAGTGCTCGAACGGGCCGGAGCCGCGACCGCGACCGGCGTGTTGATCGTCACCAGCGACGACTTGCTGAACGTGGCCACGGCGATGCTCGTCCGGCGCTTGAACCCCAACGCCCGCATCATCGTGCGGATGTTCAACCAGAATCTGATCCCGCGGCTCGGCGCGGCGATGCGCAACACCGTGGCCCTGTCGGTTTCCGCGCTCACCGCCCCGCTCATGGCCCTCACCGCGATCAATGGCGAAGCCTTGGCGGCCTTCGACATCGGCGAGACACCCCAGCAAATCTCCGAGGTCGTCATCGACGTCGATTCTTCGCTCGTGGGCACAACCCGAGCGGACGCGGCCGGGCGGTTCAATGTCCTCGTGCTGTCGCAAGAGTTCCCGGAAACGCAACCCCTCTCGGCCGGGGATCGCTTCGTCGTCTGCGGCGATCCGCAAGCCGTCGGCGAATTGCTGGCCCTCGCCTCGGGCACCTTCGCCGCGACCGTGCAATGGGCCGGCAAGCTCCGCCGCTTCGCACGCACCGCCCGTCGGACGCTCGGCGAAATCGACTTCTCCATGAAGCTGGCGACGGTCGTGCTCTTCTCGGTGCTCTTGGTCAGCTCGCTGATCTTCCGCTTCGGCACGGACGCGGGCTGGGGCGATTCGCTCTACAACACGGTGTCGATCGTCGCCACCGGGGCCGACCTGCACGGCGAAGGCCAAGACGAATGGGTGAAGATCTTCCTGAGCGCGCTCAAACTGCTCGGCGCCGCGCTCATCGCCGGGTTCACGGCCATTTTCACCAACTATCTGTTGAAGGCGAAGCTGGGCGGCGCCTTCGAGACGCGCCGCATCCCGGACGCCGGGCACGTCGTCGTCTGCGGTCTCGGCAACATCGGCTTCCGCTGCGTCGAACAACTCCTCAAGCGGAACTGTCAAGTCGTTGTCATCGACCATAAAGCGGACAACCCCTTCGTGGCGACCGTGCGCCGCATGGGGGCCGCGGTACTCCTGGGCGATGCGACCGTTCAAGAAGTGTTGAAGCAGGCCGGGGCGGTCAAAGCCCGCGCGGTGATCGCGGCGACCTCGTCCGAACTGGCGAATCTCGAAATCGCCCTGCTCGTCCGCGAACTGAACGCGTCGCAGCGGGTCATCGTCCGCTTGGCCGATCCGGCCTTCGCCCAGGCGATGCGCGAAGCGGCCGAGTTGAAGTACGCGATGTCGATCCCGGCCCTCGCCGCGCCCGCGTTCGCCGCGGCGCTCTTGGGGGATCGCGTGCAGTCGATCCTCACCGTCGGGCAGAAAACGATGGCGATCTGCGAGGTGGTCATCCAAGCCGGCGACGGCGATCTCGTCAATCACCCGCTGCGAGAACTCAGCATCGACTACTCGTTTCTCCCGCTCGGGATCGCGGGGCAAAAGACGTTCGCGGAGGGCGGCATCCCGCAGGGCTACCGCATGAAAGCGGGCGATCACCTGACCGTCGCGGCCGAGTTGAACGACCTGGAACGCCTCGTGCGCCGGGCTGCGCCGGAGAAAGGCTACGCGGTGATGATCGAAGACTTCCCCCTGACCGCGAGCGACGCACTGATGCCGATTCTGCGGGCAACCCGCAACATTAGCGCGGACGAAGCCCAGCTCCTCCTCGCGGGGAAGATCTTCGCGATCGGCGAAGGTTTGAGTCGCGGACAAGCCGAGGAACTTTTGTCGCGGGTGATCCGGGAGAAAGCGCGGGCGACGATCCGTCAGCCCCGGAGTTGACCGAGCAACGCCCGGCCGAGCAGCTTGGCTTTCTGCAACTTGCCGATGCGCGGCCGGCTCGTGAGCACGTCGTAGTTCCGCTTCTCGATGGCGCGGAGTACCGCTTCACCGCCGAGGGCGAAGAGTTCCACATCGACGCG